>CACFGR010000001.1 GCA_902565955.1 uncultured Pelagibacteraceae bacterium
CTCTCCTCTAAAAACTGTCTCAGCAAATACATGAGCTGACCCTGGAGTTGCTTTGAATCCCCCAGTTCCCCAACCACAATTAATAAATAAGTCTTTTACAGGGGTCTTGCCTATTATTGGGCTTCTATCAGGGGTTACATCTACAATGCCTCCCCAGCTGCGAAGCATTTTAAGTCTTGAGAATATTGGAAATAATTCGACCAAAGGAGCCATCATATGTTCAATCATATCAAAGGATCCTCGCTGAGAATATGAGTTATAGGCATCAGAACCTGCTCCAACCACTAGTTCACCTTTATCTGATTGACTTACATAAACATGAACGGAGTTTGACATGATGACACAATCCAGAATTGGTTTAACAGGCTCGCTTACTAAAGCCTGTAAGGGTACAGAGTTTATTGGGAGAGAAAAACCTGCCATATTAGCTAATACTGAGGAGTGTCCAGCGGGTACAAGACCAACTTTATCAACTTTAACAGAACCTTTTGTTGTTTGTAATCCAACAACCTTGCCATTTGAAATATCTATTCCTTTAACCTCACAGTTTTGAATTATATCGACACCAAGATTTTCTGCCGCTCGTGCATACCCCCATGCTACAGCATCATGACGCGCTGTTCCTGCTCGCCTCTGAAGTAAAGCCCCTAAAACAGGATACCTGCCATTAACATTAATATGAGGTATTTTTTTTGCAACTTGATCCTGATTTAGAATTTCAGCGTCAATACCATTTAAATAATTAGAATAACCTCTCCTTGTGATTTCTTGCATGTCATGAACCGAATGCGCTAAGTGAAATAAACCTCTTTGTGAAAACATTACATTAAAATTAAGCTCACTAGAAAGGCCTTCCCATAAATTAACAGCATGATTATAAAGAGCTGCACTTTCATCCCATAAGTAATTTGATCTTATTATGGTTGTGTTACGTCCAGTATTACCTCCACCAATCCATCCCTTCTCAAGAACTGCAATATTTTTAACACCAAATTCTTTTGCTAGGTAATAGGCTGTTCCTAATCCATGGCCGCCGCCTCCAACTATTACTACATCATATTCAGGTTTAAGATCAGGACTGCTCCATGCTTTTTCCCAATTCTCATGATAAGAAAATGAATTCTTAACTAAATTGTATAGTGAGTATTTCATAACTTAAACCTCTTTACAGAATACGGTGACAAATCTAAATCTGTATTGTTTGCGCAAATTTGTTGTGCAACCAGTTTTCCTGAAATGCCACCTAATGACCACCCAATATGTTGATGGCCAAAATTATAATAAATATAAGGGTTTTTTGGAGATTGTCCAATCACTGGAAGAGAGTCAGGCACCGATGGCCTGAACCCTACCCATGTTTTTTGAGGAAGGTCTGCTGAGGGAAAAACTTCCTTTAATGTCCGGTTTAAAAAGTTAAGGACTTTTTCATTTTTTGTTTCATTTAACGCTCCAAATTCAACAATTCCACCCGTTCTTAGACCGTCAGACATAGGTGTAAAATATGTTCCTCGTTCTTGCCAAGATATTGGTCTTTTTACAATATTCTTCAATTCTGGATTGACCAAGTGGTAACCTCTTTCAGCTTCCAGTGGCACTTTGTCGCCTATATGTTTAAGCAGATTATTAGACCATACTCCAGATGTAATCACGACTCTATCGTGCAGGGTCTCTCCTGAGTTTGTTTTAATATTTATTTGATTAGTTTCAGTTTTTTTGATGGATATAACTTTCTCTTTTTTGAATTTTCCTCCTTTTTTAATAAACAGTTTCATTAATGCTTCGCTAACCTTGATCGGACTTTTTGCAAAATAACTACCTTCAAATAAGGCTCCTTTGTAAAAGATATTATTAATATTAGGTTCAAGATCAGAAATATCATCTCGACTCAGAGTTGTTATTTTAACACCTGTTTCTTCTCTTTTAGGAAAATCTTGTTTTGCAGCATTAAAAAATAATTTTGTAGACCATCCATACATGATAGACTCTCTTGATATATAATCTTCTGCATTTGCTTCGTTGAATAGATCTTCATAACCATCATCCATATGTGACAGTAAAGTTGTTAAATGTTGAACAGTGTGGTTAACTTTTTCATTTCTGCAATTGCTCAAGTATTTAATAATCCAAGGAAATGTCTCGTTTAATCGTTTTAGGCTAATGAATAAGGGGCTGTTTTTGTTTAGCAATAAATATGGAAATAAATAAAAATAGGATGATGAATTAGTTGGTATATTTGCATATTTTGCATAAGTTCCAGCATTGCCGTAACTTGCTTGTGATCCAGGATCATTCATGTCATACAAGGTCACATCTTGACCGTACTTCTTAAGCCAATTGGCTGAAGAAATGCCAACAATTCCCGCTCCTATTACTGCTATTTTCATTTGTAATTATTGTGATTTCATTTCTAGAAGTCTGCTTATGGTTCTGTTAAATTTATCTTTCAAATGATATGCACTGCCAAGATCGCTTATTTCTTTTTCTGTGCTTAAATATAATTTAATTTTATTATCATAGAGAACATCAATTAAATTAATAAATCTTTCTTGAAGATTAGAATTTGTATTTCCAAAAATTGGAACATTTTCAACGATTAATCTATCAATTAATTTAATTAACTCGAGGTAGTCTTCAGTGCCTCTATTATCGCCACAAATTTCATTGAATTGAAAACGAGCTATTCTATTAGACAAATTCTTAACAACAAAATTTCTCTTCTTCACACTTATTACTTTATCCTCGACTGAAGTTTTATTTGAATGGATAGAAAAAATATCATTTATTTTAAGCTTGCTAACCGGTGAATTTGATAAAAAAAAGTTCTTTTCTTCTTTTAATGATCTTGTTCTATAGTCAATGTCTATTGATAGATGATGAATTAGAGAGTTATTTTTAATTAAATTAATAAATGGAATAAAAAGTTCTCTTTGCAGCCCTTCTTTGTATAAGTCTTCTGGGCTGGAATTAGAAGTTAATACAATTAAAATATTATTTTTAAAGAACTCCTCAAATAAATGCCCGAGAATCATTGCATCAGCTATATTTGTGACCTGGAATTCATCAAAAAATATGAGACTTGATTTCGATTTAATGCCTTTTACAAGTTTTGAAATTATAAAATCTCTTGAATTTTTTTCATTTCTGAGTTGGTGTAATTGATCATGTATATCAATCATAAACTCATGAAAATGGACTCTTTGTTTTTCTTTTAAATTTACGTCATCATAGAATAAATCCATAATGAGTGTTTTTCCAATGCCCACTCCCCCGTATAAATAAAAGCATTTCTTTTGATTTAAATTATATCGAAATAGTTTTTTTATAAAATTTCTGCTCGAACCTAACAAAAATTTATCTAATTCAATAACTAAATCTTTTTGCTTAATATTATGTTCAATATGCTTATCTTTACAGAGCTGTTCGTAAACTTTTAAAGCTTCTGACACTTTTTCAAGTAGCTAAGATCTAAGTTTCTGATTATCAGGATCGTATGGACTTTCGGGTATTACCGTTACATCAAACATATCTCCCAAAATATCGATCTTTAACTTTGTGCCTACTTCTGAATGAGCTGGATTGACCATAGCTAAAGCGAGAGACTTATTAACTCGAAAGCCAAAATTTCCACCTGTAGCGCGACCAATAACTTTGCCATCAGCATATATTGGATTATTGCCAAGCACATCAGCATCTTTGACACCATGAACTTCAAGAGTTACGAAGGAATTTTCAAAACCTTTTTCTCTCCACTGAACTAATGCATCTCTGCCTATGAATTGACCTTTGTTTGGGTGAATGAACCTGTCTATTCCTGACTCATATCCTGCGTATTCAATTGATAATTCTGTACCAATTAGTTTGTAGGATTTCTCAATTCTCAAAGAGTCCATTGCTCTTATCCCAAAAGGCTTTAAACCCAGATCTTTTCCTGCATCCATTAATGTATCGAATATATGATTTTGTACTTCAATTGGTGAGTGGATTTCCCATCCTAATTCGCCAACGAAATTTACTCTTATTGCAAGTGTTTCTGCAGCACCAATTTTTACTTTTTTACCAGATAGCCATGGGAAACCCTCATTTGTGAAATCATCCTCAGATACTCTTTGAAGAAGTTCTCTCGACTTCGGACCAGCGACAACTAATACTCCAATTTGATTTGTAATATTTTCAAATTTTACACTTCTGTCATCGGGCATATGTTTTTTTACCCAATCATGGTCCAGCCGTTGCCAAGCTCCAGCAGAAACACAATAAAAACTGTCATGAGACTCCCTCATTATTGTAAATTCTGAGTGTACTCCTCCTTTAGAATTCAAAGCATGACAGAGATTTGTCCTTCCTATCTTTTTTGGTAATTTATTAGCAACTAAATTATCTAGGAATTCTTCTGCTCCTGGTCCGCTTATTCTGCATTTTGCAAATGCGGTCATATCTAAAAGACCTACATTTTCTGTTACATTTTTACATTCATTTCCAATGTGCTCAAACCAAGCTGATCGCCTGAATGACCAATCGTCTTCTTGTGGAACTCCTTCAGGAGCAAACCAGTTTGCGCGCTCCCAACCAAACTTTTGACCAAACACTGCACCTAAATTTTTCAGCCTATCATAACAAGGAGCTTGTCTTAATGGCCGGCCTGCGGGCCTTTCTTCATCAGGATAATGGATTGTGAAAACGTTAGCATAAGCCTCTTCATTTTTTTTGATTAAATATGATTTTGATGCGTAATCGCCAAACCTTCTGGGTTCAACCCCGAGCATATCAATGGTCGGTTCGCCATCAACAATCCATTCTGCGATCTGCCAGCCTGCACCACCAGCAGCTGTAACGCCAAACGAATGACCGTCATTTAAATATAAATTTTTTCTATCCCATGCTGGACCGATAATTGGGCTTCCATCTGGAGTATAACAAATAGCACCATTATAAACTTTCTTAATTCCTGCTTCTCCAAAAATAGGAACTCTGTGAATTGCATGCTCTATATGAGGGCCAAGTCTGTCTAAGTCTTCTTGGAATAATTCATACTCACAGTCTTTGCTAGGTCCGTTGACATAGCAACATGGTGCACCATTTTCATATGGTCCAAGAATTAATCCACCAGCTTCCTCACGCATATACCATGCGCCGTCAGATCCTCTAAGTACACCCATTTCAGGAAGGCCTTCTTTTTGTCTTTCTAGAATTTTAGGATGAGCTTCTGTAACTATATATTGATGCTCAACAGGTATCACTGGGATATCTAATCCAACCATTTCTCCGGTTTGCCTGACAAAATTTCCCGAGCATGAAACAACAATATCACATTTGATTTCACCTTTATCAGTTGTAACAATCCAACTATCATCTGGTAACTGTTCAAGTCCTATGACTGCAGTTTGTCTGTAAATTTCAGCTCCAAGCGCTCTTGCTCCTTTTGCTAGAGCTTGCGTAAGATCATTGGGTTGTATGTATCCATCCTCAGGGTGCTGTATAGCACCCACTAAGCCCTCAGTTGAACAAAGCGGCCAAACTTTTTGAACTTCTTCGGGAGTTAAAAAATTGACTTTAACACCTATTGTTTCCGCAACACCTGCATATTGACGATACTCATCCATTCTATCCTGATTTTCAGCAAGTCGAATATTACTTACTTGCCTAAAGCCAACATCTTGACCAGTTTCTTTTTCGAGTTCTTGATAAAATTTAACTGAGTATTTATGGATTTGACCAACAGAGTAACTCATGTTGAATAAAGGCATCAAACCCGCAGCGTGCCACGTCGAACCTGATGTAAGTTCTTTGCGTTCGCACAAAACTACATCAGACCATCCTTTTTTTGCAAGGTGGTAAAGCGTACTAACTCCAACTACACCGCCACCAATGACGACAACTTTAGCTTTGTTTTTCATATGAATTATGGTCCGGCCCAATCAACAGCACAATATTCGGCACTTCCACCTGTGAAATCCCAATTACGGCCGTGATCTCTAATCCTACTTCTTTTTGATCCTTTGCAAACAATTATTTCTGGCGCAACCCAATATTTTAAGTTTGATACTTTTACTACTTCGCCTCTCTCTTTTCCTGGCTCATGTTCAATTCGACCATCTAAGATTTCTGGAATTGTAAACGACCATCCATCGTCGGTTTCTTTATATGATATAGAACATCTTTTTACGCCAAGGAAGTTTGCAATCATATGTCTAAACCAACCTGTTTGTCCACCTGCTTGACCTGAGAAAATAACTGCGAGCGCATCAGCTGCATCATCAGATGCTTTTTCGTCAATATATAATCCTGCTGTCCAACCGCCTGAACCTAAAGGGCCAGGAACTTCTAAAAGAATAGCAACATTTAAACCACTTAAATCCATAATTCCTTTAGACTCTCTTTTGATAGGGTTAAATCCAGACCACTTTTCTTCTGCGTATCCTTCTTCGATATTAATTCCCCACCATGAAAAGCATTTACCATTTGGTGAATTTGGAACCGCTCTCCCCAGGGACATCGGACAATTGCAAAATACATCGCAGTTACAATTCAGCAAAAAATTTCCTTTTATTTCCCAATGTAAGTTTAGTGGATTTACAGTCATATAGTTAAATAAGTATTAAATACGCCCCCCAACCTACAAGAAGAATGCCCAGAAATCTAGAGCTAAGTTTCTCGTAAGGCAGCATTTTTTCAGCCAATACAATTATTGTTATTGCGACAACCCAAAGTAAATTCATAACTCCATTTACAAAAAGCAGAAGCATAAGAACCCAGCAACACCCTAAGCAAAATAAACCATGCTTTAGACCCACATAGGCAACATTTCCGTATCCTTTAATAGGACCAGCCATTAGAAACGATAAGGGGTTTCTGCATTTCTCAAGACATGTATCTTTCAAACTTGTAAATTGAAATGCACCTGCTCCAACAAGAAGTAATCCTGCAAGAATATTATTTTGTAATGTTCCCATCATATCGACTACTCCGTTATTGTGAAAAATATATTGAAGAGTACATGCAATAAGTGAAAAAATTGTCCAAATTAAAATATAAGTGAATGAAATTACTATCATCTCAATAATAATATTCGACGATATTTGCATATTCGATCTCATCATTCTAAAAATATTTAAAAAGATAAATGTAGATGGAAGCATCATCGCAAACATCATGACAGTCCACATTACGAACATCACGATAAAATCGTTTATTGTCCACTTTCCTGTCATTGGCATCATAAGAAAATTGATTGATGAGTTTTTTTCATTCATATTCATTGAGTCCATAGTCATTTCTGTATCAGACATCGAGTTCATTGACATTTCATTTTCTGACACGGTTTCCATTGACATTGTCATTGGATTTTTATTTTGCATCATTGAGTCCATTGGATTAGATGCCATGAGGAATAAATAGTACCAAGCTAAAGCAATTAGCAAGGTGAGAAAAAAAAGTGTGGTGATATATTCAATTTTAAATGTTTTCATTAATGTTCTGTATGATCTTCTAGACTTTTTTGAGTTTCAACCTCAAAAAGCACTTTGATCTCGCCTGCATTTTCAAATACTAAAGACCCTTCTAAACTTATTCCATGAGTTAATTCAATACTAAAATTTGAAAACATTATATGGTGCGTGCCGGGTTTGAGCGATTTAGCTTTTTGTGGAGGGATTTCAATAAAATCAACTTTACTCATTGTAACTATTCCATTCTCTACACTTGAATAATGTAACTCAGTATCTGCAAAGTCAGTAACAACTTTAATTAAACGATCTGTCTCGAAACCCATGTTTACTATTTTCATATATCCAGCTGCAGGGCCTGATGAAATTACAAATTTAATGTGTGGGTGATTTATATTAATATGATCTTTTTGAAATTGGTGAGCAGCTCCAATTTTTGTAGAAACTAAAAACAAAACTATTATTAGTGCTTTATACAACCCTTAATCTCTCTCTGTCGAAAACATACAGACATCGTTAACACAAGTTAAAACGCATAATAAGTTTTTATCTTTGTTATGATAAGATGCCCATAATTCAGTCTTTTCATGTTTTAAAAGAAGCTCAACATTAGAATCACAATTTTTTTTTGATGCTTGTTCAGATGCCAATTCTCTATATTTATTTGTTTCTATTATTTCGGAACAAGACAATAAAACAAAAAAAATAAATATTGATATTTTATACATTTTTATAGATTTTTTAAATCTTCAACCATTTGTTCAATACTAGAACCAAAGGGAAGTATGCTTCTTAATACATCATTATCATCAAAAATATAATAGAAAGCAGTATGTTGAACCATGTAGTTTTTTTCTTTATTACTTATTTCATCAGATTGTTCAGATGTACCTAAATAATTTTGATGTTCTGAATTTGTTGCCGGCTCTACATGTACAAAAAAATCTTTCCATATTGGCATAAGATTTTCATGTGTCCCCGTTAAACCAATTAAATTATTGCTAAAGTTGCTAAGAAATTCTTTTAATCGGTCAGGGTTATCCCTAACAGGATCAACTGTTACAAAGAAAAATTTTATATTTTCTATTGAATGGTTTTCTCTATTTAATTGATCAATGGCATTACTCATAAGATTTGCACTAATTGGACAAATATCTGGGCAATGAGTAAAGCCAAAAAAGAATACTTTACTATATCCGCTATAAGTTCTTTCACTTACATCAACTCCAAAATGGTCAACCGCTGTAAATTTTAAATCAATATCATTTGATACTTCTGAAGTATTGTCTCTAAATAATTCAGAAACTGCCCAACCAGCGACGACTGCTAATATAATTATTGAGAGGAATAAAAGTTGATTAACTCTACTTCTTGAAATCATTATTCCATTTTTTCGAGTCTAGAACTAAATGGTAAAGGGACAACTTCAACTTCTCGTTTTTCTCCATCATGATCAATCTGATAAACTTCTTCTGAATTAATTAAATTAATATCAATGAACCCTAAGGCAATATTGCATCCAAAGTTTGGGCTATAAATACAGCTGGTTACAAATCCTTTTTTTTCAGAGTTATTGTCAAACAATGGTATTCTTGCCATATTATAACCAATTTTCTTTCCTGAAATTTTAAAACCAGTGAATTGTTTTTTAATGCCCTCTTCTCTTATTTTTAAGAGAGCATCTTTTCCTACAAAGTCCGCTTCTTGATCAAGATCATAAAATTTTGGTAAGTTTAGTTCTAAAGGGTTCTCAGCTAATGAGGTATCTCCTTGGTGGGAAATCATACCGGCTTCAATTCTATCTATTTGATTAGGACAACTTGGTACAATTTTAAACTCTTTTCCTGCTTCCATTAATGCATTCCATAATGCAGGACCATCTACTTCTCTTGTTATATAAATTTCGTATCCAAACTGATTACTCCAACCGCTGCGTGCAATGATGATATCTAATCCAAATAAGTCAGTTTCGATAAATTGATAATATTTTAATCCCATAATAACTGGATCATCATTTGTAGCTTTTCTCATGAGTTCTTTTGCGCGCGGGCCTTGCAATGAAAGCGGACAAGCTTCAGGCTCCGAAATTTTAACATTAAACTTACCAGATAAAGCAACGCCTTTACACCATAGTATCGCATCAGAATCTGCAATACTCAGCCAATACTTATTTTCATTAAACTTTAAAATTAATGGATCATTTATGATTCCACCATTTTCATCTGTCATAAATGCGTAACGACAAAACCCATTTTTAAAAGTTGATAGATTTCTTGGCGTCATATACTGAACAAATTTAGCGGCGTCTTCTCCAATAATTTCAATTTGTCTCTCTGCTGCCACATCCCATAATGTTACATCGTTTATTAATGATTGGTATTCCTCCTCAGGAGTCGTATAGCCAACAGGCATCGTCATACGGTTATAAGTTGTAAAATTGGTAGCGCCGTATTTTAGTGTCTCTTCAAAGAAAGGTGATTTTCTAATCCTTGGGGTGTATATAATACCTTTTGACATTCTGTTCTCCTTAATGATCAGACCTTATAGACCATAAAGTCATAAAAAGTAAATCCTTTTCCTAAGTTTCTACTTACTAATTAAAACTATAAATGCTAAAAAATAATGATGAGCAAAAGATATGAAAATTTAATGAAACGTATTCATGCCGGAGAAAATATTCTTCTTGATGGGGCCACTGGTTCGGAGCTTGAAAACCGTGGTATTAAAATGGATAATTCTTGGTGTGGCACAGCTTCCTTAGAGAGCGATACATTAAAGCAAATACATAAAGATTATATTGAGGCTGGCTCAAGTATTATAACTACAAATACTTATGCAACAAATCGAATGATCTTAGAAACCGCGGGGGTAGATAATCAATTCAAAGAAATAAATCTAAGTGCAATAAATGCAGCTCTGGAAGCAAGGGAAGAATGTGGTAGAGATGATGTACTTATAGCTGGGTCCTTGTCTCATCAAATACCGTATGAGGATGCTTTTGAAACACAAGAGGAAAGAGAGAAATTTAAAAAAAAACTCACACCCGAATATTTTCAAAAGTCTTTTGATGAGCTCGCTTTTTTTCTAGCCGATAATGGGTGTGATTTTATTCTACTAGAGTTAATGTATCGACCAGATCGAATTGAAATAATTTTTGACTCAGCAAGTAAGGCTGGATTGCCTGTGTGGGCTGGATTCTCATCTAGAAATAAAGACGGGTTAATAGCCCTTACTACAGACTATGACTATAGTTTTAAAAAAATGATTAGTAATGTCAAACATCATAAATTGGATGCTGTAGGAATAATGCATTGTGAAATTAATGTAATAGAACAAAGTATTAAAGAACTTAAAGAAGTTTATGACCTTCCTGTTATGGCGTATCCAGAAGTAGCGGTATTTAATTTTCCACACTACGACATGAGCAATGTAATTTCTCCTGATGATTATTTAATTGAAGCAAAAAAGTGGAAGGATGCTGGAGCGCAAATTATAGGTGGATGTTGCGGCACTACAATTGAACACATTAAAGTACTCAATCAATTATAGTTAGCCCGTATCTTCTTCAGTCTTTGATGCAAATATTATTTCTGTTAATCCAGCAAATATAATGAAAGAGCTGCCTAATATTTCTCGCCATCCAATAAGCTCATCTGTTAATACCGCGGCACTGAAAGTTCCTACAACTATTTCAAAAAGTATAATTATAGAAAATATGCCTGCACCAATTCTACTTGGTGCACCTAAGATCACTATATTTGTCGGTATATGAAATAAAATTGCAATTAAAATTAGCCACGGCATCATTGCAACCCATGACTCTATTGATGGAGCATCACCTAGGTAGTCGCTCAAGAAATATGATTGTATTAATGTAAATAAGCCTCCATAAAAAAAGAATGAAAATAATATAGGGTATATTCCCTCTGGCTTTTTTATCTCCATTCTAACTGCTGATGCGGCAATAAGAATTCCGCCTAATAAAGCAATCCAATCACCAGAATTTTGTGGTAAGGGTATCACGCCTTCTTGACCAAAAACTATCCAAACACCAGATAGTGCAAGAGCTAATGTTATGTATCTATAAAAACGTGGAATTTGTCTAAGAAATACTATTTCAAAAATAGTTGTCCAAACTGGGGTTATATAAAAGAGTATTAAAGCTCTAACTACATCTGTCAGTAAAAAACTATTAGCGTAGCAAGCAATACCTCCTCCAAACAAAAGTCCAATTAGAGGATACTCTAGGCCAAAAGACTGACCTTTATAGAGCCTCCATAGTGATATTGGAAGCAGCATTGCAAAAGGTATAACCATTTGAGAAATCGTTGCCCATCCGCCCGTTAAACCACCAGCCTCTAACGCTCTTTGAGGGATCCAGAATAAACCCCACATACCCGCAGCGATTAATAATGCAAAGCTAATTGTATAATAGTAAGGATGTCTTGATGAGGTGATCATAAAAGTTAACTAAAAAAAAGGCCTTGCACAAAAGTAACAAGGCCTTAATTTTCTGATTTAGCTATTTAGACTTACGGAAGCCAAGCTTTCCATTCGTCTGTACTGTTTTTCCATTCAGCAACAGCTTCTTCGACAGATAATCCGTCGTCACCAACTCTTACAAGCATTTTTGCTTGATCCGTATTAGAGAAAGCCATTTTTTTGAAGAATGCAACTGCTTCAGCGTTCTCAGGTTTAGACATAACTTCAGGATTCATATAATTCATCGTGTAGTCTTTATCCCAACCTGTAGCAGGCCATGCTGCAGTTCCACAATCTTGCCAGTTATTAGCTTCAGTAAAACTATCACAGTATTTGTATGCTGGTAGTTTTACACCAACCATTTCATTCTTACCGAAGAAAAAGTGTGGTTCCCAAAGATACAGAAGGAATGCTTCACCTCTATCATAAGCTCCTTGAGCTTCCGCTAGAGCTGCAACCTCAGTACCTAGTTCTGATGCTTCAAAATCAATTCCTAAAAGATCTAATCTTTTTTGGTCATGACAGTTCCAACCAGCAACTGGACATCCAATCAATCTGCCTTTTGAACCTGTTTCAGGTGTCGCAAATTGATCTTTGTATTTATTTAAATCTGACCAGTCTTTAAAATCTGGGTTAGCGTCAACAAAGTATTTTGGAACATAGTAATCTGACATTCCAATGATACCACTTGTGTACGCATCAACAGATCCATCACCAGAATACTCTTTTACAACTTCTCCGTCATAAACAAGATTCATGTTGATCATTACATCGTCAGCCTCAGCATAACTTGGCCAACTTTCACATGCGAAGTCAATATCGCCAGCGGCAATAGCTTCCCATAGACCTGTTCCTGAAGCGAATTCTATTCTATCAACTCTGTAGCCTAGCTCTTCTTCAAGGATAGCAACTGCAACCTGACATGTTAATTCTCCACCAGTCCAGTCAGCAACAGCAGCTGTTAAACGCTTAGCGTTGGCAGTACCTGCCGAAAGAACTAAAAAAGAAGACAAAATCAGGGCAGCAAAAGTTTTTGCAAATAATGAATTTTTCATTAATTTCCCCTTTTTATTAATTAATTAATAAATAATTTTAGACCAAAAAAGATGAATAAGTAAACCGCTTTATCAACATTTTTTGAAGAAAAGTATCAGGAAATATGTATATAAATTAGATCTATAAACCTAGGGCATCTCTTTGCTTTTTTGTCCATGCAAGACTGATACGGTCAATTATCATGGCTAATAAACAAATTCCTATGCCAGCAGCAAGAGCTCTACCAGTATCTGATCGAGCTAAGCCATTAAATACCTCAAGACCTAGCCCTTTACCACCAATGAGAGGTGTGACAATCTGCATCGCAAAAGCCATCATGACTGTTTGATTGAAACCCATAACCAAACTAGGAACTGCTAGAGGAAATTTTATCTTATTGAGAGTCTGAATTGTAGTGCCTCCAAATGACTTTGATACTTCTGAATATGTGGAAGAAACTTGAGACAGGCCCAATACAGTTAAACGTATTATTGGAGGTATGGAGTATATAATTGTTGCAAGTAATGCAGAAAATGCTCCACCACCAAAAAACATTAAAACTGGAACAAGGTAACAAAAATATGGCAATGTTTGCATTGCATCTAATATTACCTCGTTGATATTTTGAAATCTCTTACTGTAAGATGCTAAGATACCTATTGGCACACCAATTACAAAACATAAAAGAACTGAGATAAGAACTGATGAAAGAGTAATCATTGCTTCAGTCCAAATATTGCAAGCGCCGATGAATGCTAGAAGGATGGTAGTAATAATCGCAAATCTAATTCCAACAGATTTCCAGCTGATTAGAACCAATGCGCCAATTGTAAACCAATATGGTAAATATGTGAGATAAAAATCAAATGGTCTTAGAAGGTAAATAACAACAGTTGATCTGATTGTTTTGGTTATTGAAATAAATGTATCATTTACAACCAATGACTTTACACCAGCAGAAATTTCTTCTCTTATTGACAGATTCCATGCTTCAGGAAATGTTCCTATTGCAGCAACGTTTGCATCATAATAAACGATGCCAATCAATATTAATAATCCAGAGAAAAAGAAATAATGAGCATTTATAAATTGTGCAATCGCTGAGCCGTAATCCTTATTAAATAAAGAAATTACTGAATTTAAAATGAAAGAAAATATTCGAATAACGCTTGAGAATACAAATGCAAATGCAAAATGAATTAATTGTAGAGGTTTTTCAACCTGTCTAGCAATGGGATAAATATCCCATGTTTGCGGTAAAAGATAAAATTTTTGACTATCGGATGGCAAAGTAACTGTCTCCCGACTAGCGGCTTTACCAAATCTATCGAACATGATTGCCATTAAAAGAACGCAAATACCTCCTTCCAAAGCAGCTCCAACTTCTAGTTTTTTTATCGATACCCAAATATCTGAACCTAGACCTTGAGCCCCAATAAACGTTGCTAAAACAACCAAGGCCAATGCCATCATTATTGTTTGGTTAACGCCCATCATGATGCTTGGGAGAGCTAATGGAATTTGCACTTTAAATAAAATTTGGCTCTTACTAGAACCAAAAGCTGTTGCTGTTTCTACTGTTTCATTGGGGACCTGACGTATACCTAAGTTTGTCAGACGAATAATAGGAGGCATTGAATAAATCATTGTTGCAAGAATTGCAGGCGCGCCTCCGATTCCAAAGAAAAACATTGCAGGGATAAGATAAACAAATGCAGGCATCACTTGCATTATATCGAGAGCTGGTTTCATATTTCTCTCAAAACGATCACTTAATGCACAGAAAATACCAAGTATTACTCCAACAGCTACAGATAAGAATACTGATAGACCCATAAGAGCAAGAGTTTCCATAGCAGAGTCCCAAAGCCCAACCATTCCCCAATACATGGTGCCAAAAAGGACCAGAAAACCTAATTTAATTCCACCGAATGCAAGTGATGGAATAAGCAATAGCGCCGCTATAAATACCCAAGATGAATCCAGTAAAAAATCCTCGAGCATCCAATAAAGGTCTTTTACATAACCAGCAACCATCCTTGTATAAACTTTAATATTATCTTTTAAAAAATCTTCACCAGCATTGACCCAAGCTGTAAAAGTAAAAGCGTCAGTTATAAAGACAGGAAATTCAGAAACATCTTCTCCTTGAAATGCAAGCCAGATTGAAGCTAGAATTGCAGCAAAAATTAGCCCAGGAATGATGAGACTCTGAGTACTACTTTTAGAAGATAAAAGAGATGTATCTTGGGTTAATGCCATATAAAATAGTATTCCTTAAGGTTAAATAAATTATTCAAAAATCCTCAACATAGTATAACATTCAGCAGATAAAGCACTCAAAAATAATGGAAAAAAATGACAAAATAGTATGCACAAATATATGGAAAGTATTTGGGCCGAATGAAAAAAATGTTCTTACAAATTTAGACAAAAATCTTTCAAGAAGTGAAGTGCAAGAAAAAACTGGACATGTGGTTGCAGTTAAAGATGTAAGTTTCTCAGTTCAAAAAGGTGAAACGTTTGTTGTAATGGGTTTATCAGGTAGTGGTAAATCTACATTAGTAAGATGTTTATCAAGACTGATTGAGCCAACAGCGGGTGAGGTAAAAATTGACAATCAAGATGTAACACAGATGAGTAATAAAGATTTAACAGATCTGAGGCG
Source organism: uncultured Pelagibacteraceae bacterium (assembly GCA_902565955.1). Classification (GTDB taxonomy): domain Bacteria; phylum Pseudomonadota; class Alphaproteobacteria; order Pelagibacterales; family AG-422-B15; genus CACNXQ01. Next base: position 15,628 of record CACFGR010000001.1, read on the forward strand.
TAATAGAATGAGTATGGTATTTCAGCACTTTGGTCTTTTCCCTCATCGAAGAGTGATAGAAAATATTGGCTATGGACTTGAAATAAGGGGAGTAAAGAAAAAAGATCGATTAGATAAGTCAATGGAAACACTTAAACTTGTAGGACTAGAAGGTTGGGATCAACATTACCCTCGCGAATTGTCAGGTGGAATGCAACAAAGAGTTGGACTAGCTAGAGCTCTAGCAGTTGATCCAGAGATTCTAATTTTTGACGAACCTTTCTCAGCACTGGATCCATTGATAAGAAGGGAAATGCAAGACGAGTTAATTAGCATTCAAAAAATGGTTCAAAAAACAATGGTATTTATTACGCATGATTTTTCTGAAGCTATTAAAATGGGTGATCATATTGCGATAATGAAAGATGGAGAAATATCACAAGTTGGTACACCAGAGGAAATTGTTGCAAATCCTGTGGATCAATATGTAAAAGACTTCACTGAAGATGTTCCCAAATACAAAGTTTTAAGTGCGGGTAAATGCGCAAGAAAAGAATGCTGCGAAGATACAAAAACCCTGTTCGCCCAGGGCAATGAGTGTATTAAAAGTGACGTTAAAATCGATACTTTAATTAATCAGATAGCTGACACTGACAAAAAATATCCTGTAATCGATGCAGTTTCAGGAGAACTAATTGGTGAAATTGATCGGTCAATAGTCTTAAAATCAATGACATCTTAATTAATTTGAATAAATAAACCATGACGCTTTTCAATTTGAATAAAGAAGAAATTCTTGCCCCTCAAGATTGGGGTTTTCCTGTACCGATAGCATATGGTCCAGGTAGATTTTCCGAAATTGGAAATTATTGTTCTGTGAATGAGATAACCAATCCACTTATTGTCACTGATAGTGGCAGTGTTGATCTTCCCTTCATTGATAACTTGGTCGAAATTTTAAAAAAATCGAAAATTAATTCAGGTATTTACTCAAAAATTTCACCCAACCCAAGAGATGATGAAATTGCATCAGGTAAAAAACTTTTCAATGATAACAATCACGATGCAATAATTGCTATTGGCGGCGGAAGTGCCATGGATGGTGGCAAGTCAATTTGTCTAACCGCTAATAATGAAATTGAGTTATTTGACTTTGAGTGGGAAAAGACACCTCAAGTCATTGGACCAGATAATAAATTTCCTAAACTTATTACAATTCCTACAACAGCTGGAACAGGCGCTGAAACAGAAAGTACAGCAATGGTAACAGATACCAAACAAGGAATTAAACTTTGTATAATGCATCCTGAATTGAAGCCTTCATTGGCATTGCTCGATCCTGAACTAACATTGGGATTACCCTCAAATCTTACAGCATGGACAGGTGCAGATGCAATGATCCACTCAATTGAGGGTTATTGTGTTCCAGGTTTTCACCCCTTATGTGACGGTGCCGCACTCGAAAGTCTAAACTTAATTTCTAAATCACTCATTACAGCTGTAGAAGAACCAAATAATCTTGAAGCAAGAGGGGCTATGCTTGTTGCTTCGTGTTTGGGGGGAGTTTCTTTTATAAAAGGGCTGGGTCTTGTTCACGCTATTGCGCATATGGTTGGGGCAGAATTTAATACGCATCACGGACTAACTAATGCTATTATTTTGCCAGCAGTTCTAAAATACAACCTACCACATATGGAAGAGAAAGTGATGAGAATGGCTCAGGCAATGCAATATAAAGATCATACTGCAAATCATTTCATCGAAAGCATGGAAAAAATACTAGATCGAATTAAGATACCCAAGGGTTTAAATGAAATTGGTGTTCCAGAAGATTGTATTGAGAGAATATCTGAAAAGTCAATGATTGATACAGCCTTTGGCACTAACCCTCGTTCAGCCACATTGGATGATGTTAGAGAGCTAGTCAAGGTCAGTATTTTTGGAGCTCGATAAAAAACCTCTTAGATGATTACTCATTTATCTGTTCGGGATCAAATTGATTTAATTTCTAAAAAAGAAATAAAAGTTGAAGAACTTTTTCAAGAATACTTATCCAATATTGAAAAGCTTAATCCTAAGCTTAACGCTATTGTGTCACTTAGAGACAAAGATTGGATTATTGATAAAGCAAAGGCACAGGATGAACAAAAAGTTGATGTTACAAGAAAACAAATTTTATTTGGACTTCCATTTGTTTCAAAAGAATTATTTGACGTAACTGGACTGCCAACTACTTATGGAATACTTGAATATCGAAATAATTTTCCACAAAATGACTCGTTAATTGTAAAAAAAATAAAGCATCAAGGAGCCACAATTATTGGAAAATCAAATATGGCAGAACTAGCAATTGGATCTCATACAAAGAATAAATTATTTGATCCAGTTTCAAATCCTTATAACTATAATCTATCACCTGGCGGCTCAAGCGGAGGAGCGTCAGCAGCTGTAGCTAGCTGCCTCATACCATTTTCTGATGGTACGGACATGATGGGCTCTTGCAGAAACCCTGCAGCTTTCACAAATCTATATGGTTTTAGACCATCTCCTGGACTGATATCTGATAAAAGAGAAACCAGTAAATTTCCTGTATTGACGACTCCAGGTGGAATTGCCAGAACACCTGATGACTTAAGTATTTTTTTAGATGCCGTCGTTGGAAAAGATATAGAAGATCCCTACTCGTTTAACTTTGAGGGTTCATTTCAGTCAATAACTAAAAATTTATCTAGTGAAATAAAGATTGGTTGGATTAGTAACTTTGTTGAACACTATTCTTTTGAAGAAGGAATTATAGAATTATGCGAAGCTTCTTTAAACAAACTCGTGGAAACAGACAAAAAGATATTTGTAGAACAATGCAAAGTTAATATTGATCCAGATAAACTATGGGATACATGGTGCACTCTCAGGTCAAAAATCACATTTAATGATATTTCTGCAATGCAAATTAAGGATTTTAATGAACTAAGCTTTCCAGCTAAATGGGAATACGAAGAAGGAAGTAAAGTTTCAGACGATCAAGTTTCTAATTCCATTGATTGGTGTAATAATTATAAAAAGTATGTCGATAGTATATTTGAAAAATATGATTTTATTGCTTTACCATCAGCTCAATTATTTCCATTTAACAAAGAAATAGATTTTCCAAAAAGTATTTCAAAAACCCAGATGGACACATACCATCGCTGGATGGAAGTTACGGTATTTGCAAGCATGTTTCAATTGCCTACCATCTCATTACCAGTTGGCTTTAATGCTGAGGGACTGCCAATGGGTATGCAATTAATTGGAAAAAATAAATCAGATGAAAAAGTGATACAAATTGGAAAATATTATGAAGAAATCTTTAATCATTCAAAAATAAAACCTAATATAATTAATGGTTAATAAGTTAGTCGATACCCCAAACCCAACTCTTGTAACATTACGCGACAATAAAGCTAAATGGAACCTTCCTGAATATAGAAGAACTGGCTATAGGAATCTTCATAAAATAAACAGATATGGTCTTTTGTTAAGATCAGATTACGTTCTTTTGCTTAATGAGAGCAGTAAAGATGAAATAGATAAAATAAACTCAGTAAGGGAAATGACGAGCCATAAATCTTTTTGTTCTTTAATAGTTGGAAGAGGGCAAGAAATATTTTTTGAGAAATATGCAAAAGATTTCTCTTCTGAAACACCGCATACAATAATGTCAATTTCAAAGATGTTTTTAAATCTATTTGTCGGTGAATTAGTTGAGAAAGGTGAATTGCAATTGGAAAAACCTATTGGCTATTATTTGCCCAATATTGGAGAAGGATATTCAAAAGCGACGGTTCAAAACGTATTAAATATGAACATTATTAATGCTTTTACCGAAGATTATACTGATCCGTATTCAACATCATTTATGCATGAAACTGTTGGTGGCTGGCGAATACCAGATAAAGATAAAGATGAAAAGTTTCAAGAAGATTTCTTGAACAGTATTCAAACAGATGGAACTAATTCTGTAATAAACAATTCTGATAAAGCATTTTATAAGTCAGCAAACAGCGATGTGATTGCTCTACTAATTGAAAAATTAAGTGGAAGAGAGCTGCGAGAGTGGCTTCTCTCGTCAGTAGAAGCAATGGGTCTTGAAGATGGTTTGTATATGGCAACAGATAGAGGTGGGATGCCATGGCTGTCCGGTGGTGGTTGTCTTATTGCAAGAGATTTGCTACGCATGGGACTGCATTTCTCAAGAAAAGGTCTTGGGATCAGAAATAGATTAGCTGGCTCTCGTAAATTTATTGATGATACAGTTTCTGAAAAAGGTCCAAAATATATGCACTTAAAAGATGAAAAATATGTTTATTATGCAAATCAAACTATGAAATCTAATAATTGGATTGGGCATTCTGGATACGGTGGGCAATTTTTAATGATTAACTTAGAAACAAATGTTGTTGCAAGTTTTTTTTCTGTTTTAGAAACCGACTCAGCAACTGATGAAGACTATAAAGCCAAAATGATTCTGATGCTTGAGGAAGTAACATCAAAGCAATATTCATAGAAAGGATAGATAATGAGAGGATACGTAATGGTTGGGTCAAGTAATTTAAAAGAATCTAAAGCATTCTACGATGTTGTCCTCGCAGTAATGGGAATAGTTTCAATTTATGAGGATGAGGTGTGTGTAGGTTATGCTCGAGAGGGGAAACAAGATGTTGAGTTCTATATAACCAAACCGGCAAATGGAAAGCCTGTTACATTTGGAAATGGTACACAGATATCCTTTTTGACCGAGTCAAAAGAACAAGTTGATAAGTTTCACAAAACTGCTTTAGGACTTGGAGCACAAAATGAAGGGGATCCAGGTTTTAGACCAAGCGACAGTAATGTTTATTATGCATACATCAGAGACCCAGATGGTAACAAAATTTGCTCATATACAAGTGTAAATGTCTAGGGCTACCAGGTTTAAATTATATCGAGTATTGCTTATAGTTGCTATTGTTTTAATAGTACCAGTCATCTTTATTGTAGGAATTACTCTGCCCTATTTATTTAATACAATAAAAATAACTTTTCCTGATATTGTTATTGATAAAGATGTTGAAAGCTATATTGCTGAAAAAGAACTGCTTTTTGAGAATACTGATCCCCGAGCAAAGAAAAAAATCATATGGCATGATGATGCGAAAATTAAAACTGAATATTCAATTGTTTATCTTCATGGAAGTTTTGCGACGGGGCGTCAACAAGAAGAAGTTTTGGTAAAGATTGCCAAAAAATTAAAGGCTAATTTATTTATATCAAGACTAGCTGGCCATGGCTCTGGTTTTGAATCTACAAAATCTCTGGAGGCCAAAAATTTTCTCGAAGATGCAGCCGAAGCCGTTGCAGTAGGCAATAAAATCGGAAACAAAGTTATATTAATGGGTTTTTCAGCTGGAGGTTCATTTGCATTAATGGCTGCAAAAGATCAGAATTTAAGTGAAAAAATTGATCATTTGGTACTTGTGGCGCCATGGACTCCCAAGCTATCTCTTCCTTATTTCTTAGCGGCGACTGGGTTATTTTTTAAAAGCCAATACAAGTTTAATTTTCCTAGAATGTTTGACTTGCCAAATGAAGAATGGGATCCTTTTTGGGTCAATGAATTTCACAGGGAACTTCCAAAACAGCTTTGGTTGGCGGCATTTTCTGGAAGGAAACTTGAATTTCAAGAGACTAAGATTCCACTATTAGTATTTTATGAAGAAAAAGATAAAGTAGTAAACGCTGAAGGAGTTAAAAAAATATTTGAACAATGGAAAGGACCTAAGAAAATAATTAATAACGATACTAATTTAGGAGGCTTTAATTATCATGATATTATTGGAATTCTAAACTCCCCACAAGATGATTTCTTTGTTGAGGAAATCAACAACTGGATAGAAGTTAACTCTTAAATAAACTTTTATTATTTTCTCTCAATTTATTTTTTTGAACTTTGCCCATAGAATTTCTAGGTAAATTTGACATAAATATTATTTTTTTTGGCTGTTTATATTTAGCAATTTTACCTTTTGTATAATCCAATATTTGACTACCATCATTTTTATCATCTGTTGTCACTACTGCCGCAACAACTGCTTCGCCAAAATCATCATGTTGAACACCAAAAACTGCTGACTCTGTAATATTTGGTAACTCATTTATCACATCTTCTATTTCCTTAGGATAAACATTTAGTCCACCGCTTATAATCATATCTTTATCTCTACCAACAATAGTAAAGTAGCCATTTTCATCTTTCTTTGCGAGATCACCTGTTATGAAGAAACCATCATCTTTAAATGATTCTTTAGTCTTTTCTTCCATTCCCCAGTACCCCTTGAAAATATTTTCGCCCTTAAGTTCAATAGTTCCTATTTGACCCACCTTTACTTCATTACCTTCTTCATTGACTATTCTTATTTCAATACCTGGAAGAGGTATGCCCACTGTGCCTGCTTTTCGTAATCCGTCATATGGATTTGAAATATTCATATTTGTTTCTGTCATGCCATATCTCTCAAGGATTTTTTTACCAGTTCTTTTTTCAAATTCAATGTGAGTTTCTGATAGTAAAGGTGCTGAACCAGAAATAAATAGCCTCATGTGTTTTGCTGACTCATTATTTAATTTTTCATTTGCCAACAATCTCGTATAAAAAGTTGGCACGCCCATCATGGATGTGGCTCTTTTCATCCAAAGCAAGGCTTTTTCAGCATCAAATTTTTCCAAGAAAATCATTGATCCTCCGACAATTGCAAGAAGATTGCATGCAACAAAAAGACCGTGCGTATGGTAAATAGGTAGCATATGTAAAAGCACATCATTTTCTGTAAATTTCCAAAAATTTCTTAAAACTTCAGTATTTGAAACCAAATTTCTATGCGATAGCATCGCTCCTTTTGATTTTCCAGTAGTGCCAGATGTATATAAAATGGCAGCTAAGTCATTTTCGTTTCTTTTGATAGATTGAAATTTTTTTGGATAGTTTTTTATCTGTTCAATCAATGAACCAGTTTCATCTAAATTTAATGATAAAATTGAAACCGAAGAATAGCTTACTAAGTTTTTTACTTCATTTTGAATTTTGTCATCGACAATTATCACCTTAGGTTTGGCGTCATTGAAGAAATATTCTAATTCACTTAGGGTATAGCCAGTATTTAGTGGCAGATAAACACCTCCAGCTTTAATGGTTGCTACGTATGTAGCAAGTTGAATTACATTCTTTTCTGCCTGTATGGCCACTCGGTCACCCGGTAATAAATTAATATCTATTAAGTAATTAGAAATTTGATTTACAATTTCATTGAATTCTAAGTAAGTTATCTCTTTATTTTCATTGATCAAAAAAATATTTGGACTCGTTTCGTTAGATTTGAATATTTCATCGAATAGATAGTTTGATTCAGTCATTACTATTTTCATCCAATGAATAAATGCTCAACCGAGATAAAATATCTTCATGAATAACTATACCAAGTCCAGCTGATTTATTTAAATGTGCATTATTATCAACAATATCAAAAGGTAACTCACAAAATTTCTTTGAAAAGTTTATATAATCTGGAAATATTTCAGCCTTTTCTGAATTAGAAATACTTGAGCAAACATGAAGCATCGCAGATGCTGAAACGGACATTGAATTCCAGCAATGCGGAGAAATAGAGATGCCATTATTTGATGCTTCATTTGATATCTTGATAATATCAATCAGTCCGCCCATACCTGAAATATCAGGATTAAATATATCTGCTGCATTTCTGTGTATTAATTCTCTGAAATGGACCAAGCCTGATTGCTTTTCACCAGTTACAACTTTCATATTAAAAGTATTTTTGATCTCAGTAAGTAAGCTAATATTCTCACCATCAACAGGCTCTTCTATCCAGTAAGGATTAAATGACGATACTTCTTTTAAAAAAGATTTTGTATGATCTAAATCTTTAGGTACAGCTAAATCAAGCATTAGTGGTAATTCATCTCCCACTATTTCTCTAACTTTTTCAACAAACTGAATTGAAATTGATACGCTATCTAGCATTGGATATATCTTTATTCCCCCATATTTCTCTCCAAAAAATTTTTCTATTTGCCTCAAATAATCATTTGTGTCCTTTTTTAGGTCGCTCCAACACGTAGCATAAATGGGAACATTTGGTTTGGGGCTTTTTGTTAGTAAAGAATTTAAAGGAAGATTTTTACACTTCCCTGATATGTCCCATAATGCAATTTCAATGGCGCTCGTAGCAGAGCTGAAGTCTAAACCTCTATGACCATCACTTAATAATGAAATTTTACTATAAAATGACTTTAGTGATAGATTTGGAATATTCGAAATTTCTCTAAATAGCTCTTTTATAATAATCGCAATACCCTTTTCTCTAAGATTAATAGAGAACGCTTCTCCCCAACCTTCAATTCCATCTTCAGTTGTTATTTTTATAATGATAAATTTTTTTGTATTTGACCATTGATCATCAGACAGATGATTATCAGTTATCCAGATCTTTAACCTTGAAAGTTTGCCAATGCTTATATCTTGATTATTCATTATCAGTATTAATATTAGATGGAATATAATTTAATTTGATCTTTAACATATATAAAAAAAACCTTATGTTAAGGTATGATTTCAAAGTTAATACTAGGCGCAGGATGTTTTTGGGGAGTAGAAGTTCTTTTTGAAGAAATGTCTGGCGTTAAAAAAGTAATTTCAGGGTATGCCGGTGGACATACAGAAAACCCTACATATGAAGAGGTCTGCACTGGTAAGTCAGGGCACATTGAAGTTGTTGAGATTGAGTATGATAATAGTGAAGTAAAGTTTGAGGAATTGTTAGACAAGTTTTTTTTTATTCATGATCCAACTCAGATGAATCGTCAAGGTCCAGACATTGGTGAACAATACAAGTCAGTTATTTTTTATAATTCTGATGAAGAAAGAAGAATATCGGAAAGCAAAATTGATGAGATTAATAACTCAGGCGAACATCAAAACAAAGTAGTAACGGAATTAAGAGAGAATGCTAAATTTTGGCCTGCTGAAGAATACCACCAAGACTTCATAGAAAAAAATGGTAAAGTTTGCTATCACCAACTTTACGTACAACACAAATCCTAAATTTCATTATTATTAATGCTCAGCACGTTGATTTGTGCTGAGCAATTAATATAAACTAGCCCTTTACAACTTCTCTTGTATTCGCGTTGAAAGACTCAGTAAACGGTACATCAACTGTTACAGCGTCTACTGGTACTCCTGGCTCATCAGCATAAATATCAGGTAAATGAACTTTAAATTTTTTACCTAGTTCCCATTTTGGAAAGCCATTTGCATTAAGGGTTCCATCAAAAGGTATATAACCCATAGCTATATTTTTTCCTTTTTCAGGATGATACCAAGGTGAAGTAATAAAGCCACATGGGTCTCCACCGTCACCAGGAGACACAAGCCAAAAATCAGGCGCATACTCATCAATTGGTTTGCCACCAATTTCAAATCCCACCAATTGTAACTTGTACGGCTTATGACCATCTTTCAAGTCAGTCTTCATCTTTTCAAGCGCTTGCTTACCGATATAATCACCTTTTTTCTCCCACTCACCTTTTCCAGATAAAGAAACTTGATAGCCAAGATTACATTGGAAAGGATTGTGCTCATGATCTAAGTCCTGACCCCAGGATAAAATACCTGCTTGTATTCTTCTGTGGTGAGCAGGTGCTATAACCATTAGATTATGTTTCTTGCCTGCTTCTAAAACAGCATCCCACATATCGTCGGCATAGAGCGTCGCATTTCGTAAATAAATTTCATAACCTGACTCGCCAGAGAAACCAGTTTGAGAAATCACACAACTTCTTCCACCAACTGTAACTTCTGCTAAACCATAGAAAGGAATATTATCAAGATCAACTTGATCACCCACTAGGTCTTTCATCAAGGCAATGGCTTTTGGTCCTTGAATTTGAACAGGGCACGCATCAATTTCATCAATTTCCACATTAAATCTTTTATCAGCGTTTACGCCTTGCAAATAAAGTCCAATATCTGAGTCTGACAAACTAAACCAAAACTCATCTTTCGAGATTCTTAAGAGAATAGGATCATTTAAGACTCCGCCTTTATAGTTACATAATATTACGTACCTAGCTCGTAATGGTGATATCTTTGTGGCATCCCTTGTAATTACATAGTCTGTAAATTTTTCAGCATCTGGACCAATTACACGTATTTGTCTTTCAACTGCAACATTCCACATAGTCACATGATTTTTAATTGCTTCATATTCAACCATTGCTCCACCATCTTCAGGCTTTACATAACCTCTGGGATGATAAATACGGTTATAAACTGTTGCTCTCCAGCATCCTGCTTCCATTGACTTATGCCAATATGGTGACTTTCTCACTCGAGTTGAAATCAACATTTCAACTTTTGTTGGTCCACTTTGGCGTAAATTGTAAGGAACATGTCTGTCGCTTTGATCAACAGTGGTGTTATGTTCTATTTTTTTAGACATAGTAGTTCTCCTTTTCTAACCATTCGTTTGCTTTTTTTATTCCACCAAACGCATAAATGTGAAAATGTTCAACGTTCTCTTTTAATTCTTGAATTACATCATCAGGTGTCTGAACAGTCAATAAATCAAAAATTTTAGATGCATTTTTTTTTGCGAAATTAAGCGTATTCTTTAATCCAACAAATCCAGCGAATTTAACTAGCGTCTTCATAGAAGCCGGACCCGCAACGCCTACATGAACAGGAAGTGGTGCTCCAGAAATAAAAGACGATAATGCGTCTGTATCTTGTGTCCACTGTGTTACAATATAGTCAGCAAATGGGGCCTTTGATTTCATTGCTTCTTCAATAGCTGCATCGCTCATATTTGGAGATCCTTCAGGATGACCAGCGATACCTATTTTCATTCCATCAAACAATCCAGTTTCTATAAGTTGTAGTGAACAATGATATTTTCCTAAAATATCTCGATCGCCACCAATTATTAAAACTTGTTTAACTCCAGCCTCTTTAACTTGCTCTATATATGATTTTAGCATATCTGAATCAGTAATTGAACGAGCTGGAAAGTGAGGAATGGGATTATAACCTGCACTAGCTAACGCTTTGGTTTGTTCAATAACATCAAGATAACTTGTGCCAGGCAAAAAGGTAATATAAATGTCATTGAGTTTAGGCAAATCAGACAGGTTTGTTCTTGTAGTAACTTCCAATGAAAAATTTACATTTCCCATAATGCTGTAAATGAGTGTACCGCTTAAGCCACGCGAATTTTCAATTGCACTGCTTGGCTTAATTTTGCAGCGCTATTTGAGTCTCCTAAAACAAAATTTAAGTAAAAATTTGTTCTATAGCAATACATTTTTGTAGACTCCTATCTGTAAAGTTCTTAAGTTGTCTAGGTTTTTAATATTAGTATTATTTATGGCTGTACTCTCAGATATTGAAATTGCTAGAGAAAATAGCATGGCTCCAATTGAAGAAATTGCTTCAAAATTAGACTTAAAAGATCAAAATCTCCAAAAATTTGGGCACCACATTGCTAAAATTGATACTCAACATATAGAAAGTAATAACAAGAACGGAAAACTCATTTTAGTGACGGCCATTTCACCTACCCCAGCGGGTGAAGGAAAGACTACTACATCAGTCGGTCTCAGTGATGGCTTGAATAAAATTGGAAAACAGTCATTGGTATGCTTGAGAGAACCTAGTTTAGGACCTTGCTTTGGTGTCAAAGGGGGTGCTGCAGGAGGCGGTTACGCCCAAGTAGTACCAATGGAAAAAATTAATTTACATTTCACAGGTGATTTCCATGCGATCACATCAGCACATAACCTCCTTGCATCGATGATTGATAACCATATTTATTGGGGAAACGATTTAGGAATTGATACAAGAAGAGTGGTTTGGGGACGTGTTGTAGATTTAAATGATCGTGCTTTAAGAAATATTAATGTTAATTTAGGCGGTATAGCCAACGGGTACCCACGTGAGGATAAATTCGATATTACTGTTGCATCTGAAGTGATGGCAATTTTTTGTTTATCTACAAGTTTAGACGATTTACAAAATAGACTTGGGAATATCATTGTTGGTTATACAAGGGAGAAGAAAGAAATTACGGCGCGAGACTTAAATGCAGACGGCGCGATGACTACTTTGCTAAAAGATGCTTTCTTACCTAATCTTGTTCAAACACTGGAGAAAAATCCTGCTATCATTCATGGGGGTCCTTTTGCAAATATTGCCCATGGATGCAATTCTTTAGTTGCTACTCAAACTGCTCTTAAATTAAGTGATTATGTTGTAACAGAAGCAGGCTTTGGTGCAGATCTTGGAGCAGAAAAATTTTTAGACATAAAGTGCCGTAAAGGAAAATTAAATCCTTCAGCAATAGTAATAGTTGCAACAGTTCGAGCGTTAAAAATGCATGGCGGTATGGATAAAAAAGAATTAAAAAATGAAAATGTTGAAGCTGTAAAAAATGGTTTATCAAATTTAAAGCAGCACATTGCAAATATGCAAATGTATGGGGCGCCTGTTACAGTTGCTATTAATCATTTCATATCTGACAGTGAAAAAGAATTGTCGGCAATCAGCGATTGCTGTGATTCATTGAATGTAAAGTCATTTAATTGCACACATTGGAGCAATGGTGGTGCAGGCACAGAGGACCTAGCAAAGCACATAGTAGAAATTACTGAGCAAAATGCTCCAAAGATAAAGCACCTGTATCCGGACGAAATGAAATTATGGGATAAGATGAAAAAAATTGCACAAGAAATATATGGAGCGAGCGATATTATTGCTGACCAAAAAATAAGAATGCAGTTTGACGACTTGGAGGAAAAATATGGCCATTACCCAATATGTGTAGCTAAAACTCAATACAGCTTCTCAACTGATCCAAATCTAAGAGGCGCTCCAAAAGACCATGTAGTTCCTATCAGAGAAGTTAGACTAGCAGCGGGTGCAGAATTTCTTGTAGTTGTATGCGATAAGATTATGACTATGCCAGGTCTGCCTAGAGTTCCAGCTGCAAATGCTATACACTTAAATAAAAATGGCGACATAGAGGGATTGTTTTAATGGCTCACATGTATGATACAAATTTAGACAAAAACGATGCAAATTTTACACCGTTGTCTCCTTTAAGTTTTCTCATACGAGCAGCGGAAGTTTATCCAAACAGAACTTCGATTATACATGGCAAAAAACAATTTACATGGTCTGAAACATATAAAAGAAGCAAACAACTTGCGAGCGCACTTTCTAAAAGAGGTATAGGAAAGGGAGACACTGTTGCGGTTCTTTGTTTTAATACTCCTGAAATATATGAGACACATTTTGGTGTTCCGATGATTGGCGCTGTATTAAATACGATAAACATCAGATTAGATGTAGATACAATTAGCTATATTCTTGAGCACGGTGAAGCAAAAGCATTGATTACTGACAATGAGCTTTCACCGACGATAAAACAAGTACTCGATAAGATAAAAAATAAAATTCTTGTAATAGATATTGATGATGAGCTAGCAAATCATCCTGAAGGAGCAGGAGAGAATCTTGGGGAAATAAATTATGAGGATTTTCTCTTAACAGGTGACAGTGATCTCGAATGGAGTTTACCAGATGATGAATGGCAATCATTAGCGCTCAACTATACGTCAGGCACCACTGGATTACCAAAAGGGGTTGTTTATCATCACAGAGGCTCATACTTGATGGCACTTGGATCTGTTACTGCTTTTAGTATGCCAATGCATCCTACTTATATGTGGGTTGTTCCAATGTTTCATTGTAATGGTTGGGGTAATCCCTACACGCTCACAGCCCTAGCAGGCACGAGTGTATGCCTTAGATATGTTTCAGCTAAAAATATGTTTGATGCTATTGCAGATCATAAAGTAACTCATTTTGGTGGCGCACCAATTGTTCTAAATTTTCTAGCACAAGCAACAGCTGAGGAAAAAAGAGAATACTCTCAACAAGTATATGTAGTCACAGCAGGAGCTCCTCCACCCGCAGCCACATTAGAAGCGGTTCAAAAAATGGGTTTTGACGTTACTCATGTTTATGGACTGACTGAAACATACGGACATATTTCATTATGCGCATGGCAGGATGAATGGAATGAGCTTTCAGTTGAAGAACAGTCAAAGCTTAGATCAAGGCAGGGCGTAAAGTTTCCGATGATGGATGGTCTAGCAATTATGAACCCTGAGACTATGGAGCACGTTAAGAATGACGGTGAAGAAATAGGTGAGATCATGATACGCGGCAACTGTGTAATGAAGGGATATTTAAAAAATAAGGAAGAAACAGATAAAGCTATGGCAGGAGGCTGGTTTCACTCAGGTGATCTGGCTGTAATGCATCCTAATGGTTACATTCAAATAAAAGATAGAAGCAAAGATATAATCATCTCTGGTGGTGAAAATGTCTCATCAGTTGAAATAGAAAATACACTTTATAAACATCCATCTGTATTATTTGCTGCAGTGGTTGCAAAACCAGATGAAAAATGGGGTGAAACACCATGTGCTTTTATCGAATTAAAAGATCAAAATGATAGCGTGAGTGAAGGCGATATTATTTCGTTTTGTAAAGAAACTCTTGCTGGCTTTAAGTGTCCTAAAAAAGTCGTTTTTACTGAACTACCAAAAACTTCAACAGGTAAGATATTAAAATACGAACTGAGAGAAATGGCTAAAGCCGCCGACGCTTAAGAAAAATGAATAGAATCGTCGTTTAGTCGGCCAAATTTAATACCAAAGAAATCTTTAAAATAATTTTGTGTATTGATCCATGGTGACCTACTGCCTTGTTGGGGGAATAAATGAATAGCTCGATGTATATATCCTGAGGAAAACTCAGTCGCGAGCCAATCTTTTTCAGCTTTCACATCCACTGGAACCCTTGGTACACAATGACTGTAGTTATTCTGATCAAGATAATTAATTAATCTACAAGCATATTCACAGGTTAAATCTGCTTTCAAGGTCCAAGATGCATTAATATAACCAAAAGAATTTACGAAATTTGGAATACCGCTGAACATCATACTTTTATAAGTCATTGTTTCAGAAGGCTCGACCAATTTGCCGTCGACATGAACTTGGACACCACCAAAAGATTGTAAGTTTAAACCTGTAGCAGTTACGACAACATCAGCTTCAATATTTTGCCCTGATTTTAGCTTTATTCCCTTGCTAGTAAACTTATCGATATGATCTGTAACGACTGACGCTCTATTGTCTCTTATTGAATCAAACAAATCGCCATTTGGAATAAGACACATTCTCTGTTCCCATGGATAATATCGCGGAGTAAAATGTTTTGAAATATCGTGATTAGGCAATAATTCTTTAACTCCATCTATGAGCTTTCGTTTTACATATTTTGGATATGACCTACAAATTCTGTAGAGAAGCTGCTGAAAGAATACATTTCGTAACCTAACAAGAGTGTAAGACATTTTTTGTGGTAAAACTTTTTTTAAAAAATTTGCAAATCTATCTTCATCTGGACTTGGAAAATAATATGTTGGTGAGCGTTGTAACATCGTTACGTGTTTAGCTTTTTTTGATAGTTCGGGAACTATAGTTGCTGCTGTTGCGCCACTACCGATAACAACCATTTTCTTATCTGTATAGTCAAAATCTTCAGGCCACTTCTGAGGATGTATTAATTTACCTTCGTACTTGTCTAGATCATCAAATTCAGGTGTGTATCCTTCATCATAATTATAGTATCCTGTCCCCATGAATAGAAAATTTGCTGTTAATAATATTTCTTGCTCATGATGAGCAGCTCTTACTTCCCAATTTCGCTCTGCTGAATTCCAGTTTGCGCTTAAGACTTTGTGACTAAATTTTATTTTTTCGCGTAAATTATTTTCTTCAACTGTTTCTTCTAAATAACTTAATATAGAAGGTCCATTTGCTATTGTTTTTTGCTCCTTCCATGGCTTAAATGCATACCCGAGTGTGAACATATCGGAGTCTGATCTTATTCCTGGATATTTAAATAAGTCCCATGTACCGCCTATATTCTCTCTCCCTTCAATAATACAAAAGGATTTATTAGGACAATTTTTTTTTAAGTAATATCCAGCTCCTATACCCGAGATTCCAGCGCCAATTACAATTACATTAAAATGATTGCTATTTTCCATTGATATTAATTCTTAATCGATATTTCCACTGCATCATATATATTATTTCTATACTCTAATTTCGAGCTAAAATTTTGAGACAGATATTTCCCGGATTCTCTCACATAGTCGAAATATTCAGCCATTTCATCTTTAAAAATCCCAACATTATCAGCAAATACTACAGAATTTTTGACAATTATGCCCTTTGATTCCAAAAGTTTTAAATCCGAAAGATACTTATTCTTGGCATGGTCAATAAATACAAAATCAGCATTGAAATTTAATTTTGGTATTATTTCCTCAGCACTTCCGTACATCAAGTTTACTTTATGATCTAGTCCAGCAAAGTTAATTAATTCTTTCGCTATTTCTATAGAGCGAATGTCTGAGTCAATCGAAGTTAATTGACTTTTTTCTCCAATAGTTGATGAGATTAATACTGCTGAATATCCAATAAAAGTTCCTAACTCTATTACATTATTTGGTTCTGACTTTAAAAGATGATTTTTTAGAATTTCTCCTTTTTCTGGACCGACATTCATTAAGAATTGACCACTCTCTAACACAAAATTATCTATTGTTTGCAGTATAGATTTCGGATTGTTTCTTTCAGCATTTGAAAAAACATAATCCAAAGTTTGTCGCATTAACATAACTTATTTTAGCGGACTAGCGGCGCCCCAGTAATGATAGCTTAAAAATTTTGGTCCAGGAACGTACATGCTGTCTATTTTATCTATTTTAAAATTAGCTTTTGTTATTTCATTTGGAATATCTACATCAAGATGACAACCGCCCGCTATCCTTTTTTGAATCCCGTTCATTCTTTTTTGCCATTTCAAAACATTTGAGTCAGGAGATTTGCCATGTTCAGAGAATAGAAATTTAGCGTTTGGTTTCATAACTCTGTTTATTTCAGACATAGCACTGCCTAAGCCAGGAATGGAACACATTGTGTAAGTGCTAATCACTGTATCAAATGAGTTATTATCGAAAGGCAATTCCTCAGCCTTAAGTTGTTGGATATTCAAATCTATATTGTTTAATTCTGCATTTTGTTTTGCTTTTTTCAACAATATGCCATCTGGCTCAACAGCAAACACCTCAGATACATTTGCTTTATTGTAATAATTAAAGTTTAATCCTGAACCAATACCTATTTCTAATATTCTACCAGACGCAAAGGGTATTACTTTTTCTCTTTGTTTTCTGAATGGTTTCATTTGCATCGCATAATTAATGAGATGCGGACAAATATATTTATCGTATAGTTTTTGCAGCAATTATTTTACACCTAATTTTTTTTGAATATCGCTTGATGAAGTTGTGTATCGAAAAGTTAGCGTTTCATCTGGTCTAGCGCGTATAAATGCTTTCTGTGCTGCTAGGGCAGCTTCATGAAAGCCTGATAGAATTAACTTTAGTTTACCTGGGTAATAAGAAATGTCTCCCATTGCAAATACACCTGATAAATTCGTTTCAAAATTTTCCGTATTTACCTCTATTTGTTTTTCATTCAAATTTAGGCCCCAATCATTAATGGGTCCTAGCTCCATTTTAAGTCCATAAAAAATTAAGATTTCGTCACAATCTAAAATTTTTTCATTTCCGTCATTATCTTTTATGATTGCTTTTTCAACTCTATCACTGCCCTTAACATCACTAATCTGATTTTTTGTGATCAAGTCAACGTGACCTTCTTTAACAAGTTGTTTCATTAAATTAACCGTGTGATTAGCTGCTTTAAACTCATCACGTCTATGAACTAATGTTACGTGAGAAGCAATTTTTGAAAGTTCAACAGTCCAGTCAAGCGCGCTATCACCTCCACCAAAAATTATAATCTTTTTATCTTTATAAAAGTTTTTATCAGGTATCGAATATTGAATACCTTTATTTTCATATTTTGATACATTTTCAATTGGTGGTTTTCGTGGCTCGAATGAGCCAACGCCACCAGCTATAAATATATTAGGAGTTTCAAAAACTTTATTGCCCGTAGTTTTAAGTTTCCATAAGTCGCCAGTATTTTTTATTTCATCAATTCTTTCATTTAGGTGAAACGGAGTATTAAATGGCTTGATTTGTTTTTGTAAATTTTCAATTAATGATAATCCGGTACACTCTGGAAGCGCAGGTATATCGTAAATTGGTTTGTCTGGATATAACTCAGCACATTGTCCTCCAATTTTGTCAAGATTATCTACAACGTGACTATCAAGTCCTAATATACCCAACTCAAATACTGCAAACAGACCCACAGGGCCTGCTCCAATTATTAGACAATCTGTCTTGATAGTTTCAGACATATATTTATTCCTTGTTATATGATAATAAATAATATTACTTATTGATTATACAATGATTTTATTGCGCAGATACCTATTATATTTAATTGCAGTAATATTGATTGCTGTAGCCTTTACTTATGCCTCCGCCAAGCTTTACGAAGAATTTGCATTTATCAAGAACGACAATTGGCAAATTTTGCCATCTCCAGGCGATAAAAATAGAGATATTTACACAAGGGCCGCTGTCGCAATGAGAGGAACATTTGCTTTGGCAAAGCCTGAAGCTGCATATTTCCATGCATTTAACGACATTGAAGAACTAGAATTACAAGGCAACTGCAATTATCATTTATTCGGAAATGATATTGAATCTAGATGGTGGAGTATCACCGTCTACAATGAGGACGGTTATTTAGTTGAAAATAATGAAAAAATATATGCGTTAAATAGTGAAACAATTGATTTTAATATCGATGGCGGGTTCGATATTTTTTTAACTAATGACAATAATTTTATTTCAAAAGTAGCTGATAAAAATTGGATGAGAACACCTAGTGATGAGAGTTTTTCCGTCGCATTAAGAATTTATTTACCAGGTGAAGAATATTTCTCAAAATTGAAGAGAGTGGATTTGCCGGTTATTGAAAAATTGGAGTGTGGTGATGAGTAATTTAGTTAAAAAATTATTTGCACTTGTATTCATTGGGTTTTCACTTCATCTAGTGATAATTTACTACACACCTAGTTTAATGATGAAGTTTATCGGTAGAAATTGGGAAGAGCAAAATATGATTAATAATTCATTTGCTCGCGATTTACCTGACTCAGAATTTACTGAAGTTATAAGACCAAGCGCTGACATACTTTATGGTGGATGTGCTTATGACGTTACTTATTTTCCATTGGTTGTAGAAACTGAAGTACCTGAGTCTTACTGGTCGATATCATTCTTTTCAGAAAACACTGACAACTTTTCTACAATAAATGAAAATGCGCACAACGTTGGCAAGCTTAAAATTTATTTGTTTGGACCAAATTCTATGCCAACAAAGGTAAATGATGGTTTTATTGTTGTTTCCCCGTCTAACAAAGGCCTTATGTTAATGAGACAATTTATAGGAAATGGTTCTAAACTTGATAAATTAAATGAGATACAAAATAGTTTAGACTGTAAACTTGAGGGTTCTTAAAACTGCTTCTCAGGCATATTAACAACTAAACCGTCTAGCTCATCAGAGACAGTAATTTGACAACTTAATCTGCTGTTATCTTTAACGTCAAAAGCAAAATCCAGCATATCTTCCTCAGAGTCCTCTTTCGGAGGCAGTTTTTCTATCCATTCTTTTGCTACATATACATGACAAGTAGCACATGCACATGCACCGCCACAATCTGCATCAATACCAGGTATTTTATTCTTGATCGCACCCTCCATGACAGTCAG
This sequence comes from uncultured Pelagibacteraceae bacterium, assembly GCA_902565955.1. GTDB lineage: Bacteria > Pseudomonadota > Alphaproteobacteria > Pelagibacterales > AG-422-B15 > CACNXQ01. Next base: position 35,541 of record CACFGR010000001.1, read on the forward strand.
CCCACTACTAACATCAATTTCGTGCTCCGCGCCGCTAAATTCGATATATTTGATCTTTGCCATTGAGATTTTTTTAAGAATATTTAAAAATGCATTGCTTAAGGGGATCAAATACATCAAAAAAGCGCCAAAGCAAGAATTTTCTCACTTTAGCGCTTTTTCTGGGGCCGGTCGAACCCCGAAACGCATGAACGTCTCATTGCGAACGGTCATTCTAGGAAGGTATTTTTTTTGAAACAAGGGGTTATATATGCAAAAAAGTTATCCACACGAATTAAGCACACTTATCCCCACTCAAACATTAACTTATTAACATGATATCAAAACCGTATTTATTATTTCTTGGAGACGCAAAAGATGATTTGGCAATAAAGACTGCTGCAGGTGTTAATTACTGGCGTCCAGATTGGTGTATCGGTCAAATGAGCCTTCCAAATGCCAAATCTAGCTTAGGTTTAAAGGAAATGAGTATAGAAGAAGCTGTTAAGAATGGCGCCAAGACATTTGTTATTGGCGTAGTGAATGCCGGGGGCGTTATGCCTGAAGAATGGAAATCTATTATAATTAATGCAATATCATCTGGAATGAATGTAGCCAGTGGAATGCATACAAAACTATCCTCGTTTAGTGAAATTGCAGAAGCGGCTGAAAGAAATAATGTTCAACTTCATGACTTACGGTTTAGTAAAAAACAATTTCAGACAGGAAAAGGAATAAAACGATCAGGCAAAAGACTACTTACTGTTGGAACAGATTGTTCTGTGGGAAAGAAATATACAGCACTCGCAATTGAAAGAGCGATGCAGAGTAATCAAATAGATGCATCTTTCAAAGCAACTGGACAAACTGGAATCTTAATTGCAGAAAGTGGCATTGCAATTGATGCTATTGTTTCTGATTTTATCTCAGGAGCAGTCGAATGGTTATCGCCTGACAATGATAATAATCACTGGGATATTATTGAAGGTCAGGGATCTCTGTTTCACCCTTCATTCGCAGGAGTTTCACTAGGATTGCTTCATGGAAGCCAACCGGATGCATTTGTTGTATGTCATGAACCAACACGAACTAATATGAGGGGCGTGGATACACCTTTACCGAGTATAAGAGAGGTTATCGATCAGACAATACAAAATGGTAAGCTTACTAATAAGCAAATACAATGTATTGGCATTGCACTTAATACATCTAATTGTGAGTCTGAGGCAAGTGATCATAAGGACAGATTATCTAAAGAATATGGCTTACCATGTTTAGACCCTTTACAAGACAGCCTTGATCCATTCATTCAGATTATTGAAAAAATTTGAAACATTAATGTCTAATATTCAGATAAAGCATATATCTTGGGATTTAAATAAATCATTTAATATTTCTAGAGGTTCTAAAACTACAGCCGAAACAATTGAAGTACAGATAGAAAGTAATAATTTTTATGGTTATGGCGAGTGTGTTCCTTATAAAAGGTATGATGAAACTATTGATAGCGTAACTTCGGAAATTAACAATTTAAAACCAGACATTGAAGAAGGTAATGTCAACTTAACTAATCTCGATAATTTCATAAAAAATGGGGCAGCAAGAAATGCAATTGACTGTGCGATGTGGGATCTCGAATGTAAGATTAAAAATACCTCGATTTGGAAATTAATGGGAGTTACAAAACCAACTACATTACCTGGCAGCTATACCGTAGTATTAGATGAGCCAGAAAAAATGATAGAGGATGTAAGTAATCATCTAGAATTTCCAACATTAAAATTAAAAGTTAATAAAAACGATCTTCACCAAATCTTAACAAAAACAAGAGAGCTTTCTCCAAATAAAGTATTAATCGTTGATGCTAATGAGGCATTCAATATAGATGACTTAAAATCAAATGCTGATTTATTTGTAAAAACAAAGATTGATTTAATAGAACAACCACTGTTATCTGAAAATGATAATGAGCTAAAAGGATTGAATTTTCCTATTTCTTTATGTGCAGATGAGTCATTCCATGACAGTTCTGATTTGGCAAAAGTGGCTCATAAATATAATACGATAAATATTAAACTCGACAAAACCGGTGGTCTTTCAGAAGCAGTAAAAATAGTCGAAGAGGCAAAAAAGTTAGATCTAAAAATCATGCTTGGATGCATGGTCTCCAGCTCCTTATCAATGTTGCCGTTATTGCCGCTATATGAAAACGCGGATTTTATAGATCTTGATGGACCTTGCTTTATAGCTAATGATAGAAAAAATGGACTTATTTATGAAAACGGTATGATGCTAGTCAAGGAAGATCTTTGTTGGGGTTAAATTATTTTTCTGCTTTTGGTGTAAATATTTTCTTTCCATTGTAAGTGCCGGTTGTCATATCAACGTGATGAGAAAGTCTCATTTCACCAGACTCTTTATCTTCAATAAAATTTTTTCCCTTTAGACGTAAATGAGATCTTCTCATTCCTCTTTTGGAATTCGATATCTTACTCTTTGGGACAGCCATTTTATTTTCCTTTATAATTTAGTTGGATTTGGTTCATCTCCGTAAACTTCATCAGGATCAAAAACTTTCTCTTCTGTTGTGAACCTTAACCCAGACTTATTTGCAGTATCTTCTAAGTCAATTTCGCGGTAAAAACAAGACTTATAACCAACATGACAACTAGCGCCATTTTCTCCTATATCAACCTTCAAACAAAGGGCATCTTGATCATCATCAATTAGGATTTCCTTCACTTTTTGAGTATATCCACTTTTAGCTCCTTTATGCCATAAGGCATTTCGACTTCTGCTAAAGTAGAAAGCTTCTTTCGTTGTAATAGTTTTTTCAAGTGCCTCTTCATTCATAAAACCTGTCATTAAAATTTCATTAGTTCTATAGTCAACTGTTGTAACAACTATCAAACCATTATCATCGAATTTAGGGGCAAGTTCATTGCTCTCTTCAACCTGCTGTACTGATTGTCTTTTCTTAAACATAATTTATACTTGTCAAATAATTTAGGGTGGGTTTAACTTAAAAAATTAAATAATTCAATTAATTAAACATAAATATGACAAACAATAAAGACCCTATAAAACGTGTCAGAGCCCAAGGCGCTAGGACAACGTTTTTCCCTCCTTATGCCCTAATGATTGGATTGATAGCATCAAGCCTCCTTGACAGTTTTTTTATACATTTGCCTCTCTTTAAAGGAAGTATGATAGTTTTAATCATCGGATTAATTATTGCTGTTTCCTCTTTTTTAATGGCTATTTACACCTTAAAAATATTTTCTGATAATGAAGAAAACCCTCACCCAAAATCAGTTCAAAATCAATTGTTTGTTGGTGGAACATTCAAATATTCGAGAAATCCAATTTACTTAGCAATGGTAATAATTCTATTAAGTTGCGGACTTGCATTCAACTCATGGTGGTATGTAATTAGTGCGGCTATATCAATACCACTATTGACTTATGGAGTAATAATTCCAGAGGAAAAATATCTTGAAAAAGAATTCGGAAATGTTTACTTAGACTACAAGAAGTCAGTCAGAAGATGGCTTTGAAATAACTTCATAAATTTAAAATATGTATAGCTTGCTTAAGGGAACATGGGCCCTATTTTTTGGTGTTGCAATGATAATGCTTGCGAATGGGCTTCAAGGTAGCTTGATTGGAGTTAGAGCATCAATAGAAGGGTACTCCGCTGCATCAGCGGGTATTATACTTACTGGATATTATGCTGGATTCTTATCTGGAGCCCTCTTGATACCTCGTCGCATAAAAAGTGTTGGACATGTAAGAATGTTTGCAGCTCTTGCATCAATTGCTTCTATCTCAATTCTCTTGCATTCAATTCATGTAAGTTTCTTTGGATGGTTTTTAATGCGTTTTATATCTGGAATGTGTTTTGTAGGCATGTACACCGTTGCAGAAAGTTGGATCAATGACCTTTCGGAAAATAATAATAGAGGTAAAGCTTTATCTATTTATATGATGGTTAGCATGGCTGGAAGTGCGGTAGGTCAGTTATTTCTTAATATAGCAAATCCAGAGACCGCATCTTTGTTCATGCTCGTTTCAATTCTAATTTCCATATCTCTCGTACCAATATTAATTGTTGTAAGTAAACAGCCAGATTTTAGTGTTACTGAGTTTTTAAATGTCAGACAGCTTTATGAAGCATCGCCTCTTGGAGTAATTGCCGCTATGATGACGGGTTTGGCTCATGGAACTCTTTGGGGTATCGGAACCATATATGGTTTAAAAAGTGGGCTTTCAATTGAGCAAGTATCAATTTTTATGTTTACATTTATTATTGGAGGAGCACTAAATCAGTATCTTATCGGCTATTTGTCAGATACGTATGATAGAAGAACAATTATCGTAATTGTTGCTTTTTTAGCTGGTGTCTTCTCTATTTTAGCTCTAATTTTTGGTAATACTTTTTCTGTTCTCGTAGCAATTACTTTCATATTTGGAGGCCTGACTGTACCTCTTTATGCACTTTCGATTGCACATACAAATGACTTTTTGTCAAAAAGAGAAATGGTTGCAGCAAGCTCAGGGCTTCAACTGGCAGGAGGTATAGGCCTTACAATTGGACCTATCTTAGGAGGGCTGGCAATCGATATAATTGGAGCTTCAGGTTTTTGGATATATTTATTCCTAATTCACACCAGCCTAGGTTTGTTTGGGTTATACAGAATGACGATCAGAACTGCTGTTCCATTAGAAGATCAAGGAAGCACTGTGCTTGTAAGCAGCAGAGCTTCGCCTGTTTCTATGGAATTGTATCCAGACGCTGAAGAGGGTTAATTTAAATAGACTTCAACCAATTATCTATATTTTCACTTATTTCATAAGGTGAGTCTTCTTGAACAAAATGGTTACCTTTTACAGTCGCTTCGGATTGATTTTTAAATTTTCTGCAAAATTCAATTAGAGGCTTTGGCATTAAACGGCCTGGCTCTGCAATGATTAAAAGTTTTGGTATTTCTGTCTCCATCATAAAAGATAGATTTTTTTTAACTTCTTCATGGACGTGCTTAGGTTCTTTATCAATTGGTATTTGTCGCGGCCAGTCCAAAGTTGGTCTTCTATCCTCCCCAGGATTAAGAAACGGTTTTCTATAAACAGCCATAGTTTCTTCACTTAGAGGAGTAATTGGGTCTGTTCCCAACATTTTTTCAACAAAGAAATTTTCTTCTAAAACCTTTTTGTCACCTTTTTCCGACCTTAGCATCATAAATAAACTTTTGAGCGGTTCTTGCATTTCTTCAGATTTAATCGGCGCAATAACTGTTTCAAAATAACATATGCCTCTTACTTTATCTGAATTCTCTCTCGCCCATTTAATACTTAATGGTCCTCCCCAGTCTTGTCCTACTAGGGTAATTTTTTCATTTAAATTTAGACTTTTTATTAATTCAGATAAGTATTCAAAATGAGTATCAAATGTATAAGTCATGTGACCAGGATTATCTAACTTATCAGAGTCACCCATACCAATCATATCTGCCGCAATACATCTGTAACCACTATTTAAGTTTTTAATAATATTTCTATACAAATAGGATGAGCTTGGGTTTCCGTGAAAGAAGATTATCGGATCACCTGTGCCAGTGTCAACATATGCAATTTTTTTATTTTTATGAGTAAAAAATTTTTTATCCATCACTTCTTTATAAATGTACACCAATCTTCTGGTGATCTTCTCTTAGTTTTATAATTGTTCAATGGCGAAGAAACATCCCTGTATCCAATTGCCATACCACAGAATAACATGAGATCAGGGTCAGCTTCAACAAATTCGGATACCATTTTCTGCCTAAGTGACCAAGATTCCTGAGCACAAGTATCAATTCCTTCTTCTTGAGCAAGTAGCATAAATGTCTGTAGGAACATTCCTAAATCTGACCACTGAGGTTGGTTCATCTGGCGGTCTACAAAACAGAATAATGCTGCTGGTGCACCAAAAAAAGTGAAATTTTTAAGCATTTGATCTACCCTTGCTTGCGAATCTGATCTTTCAATTCCAATAGAACCATATAACTGTTCACCAACTTCAAACCGTGAGGTTCTATAAGGCTCTTTTAGTTTTGCAGGATAAATTGGGTACTCGGGTGTATCTGTGCCCTTCCATTTATTCTGAAATTCAAGAAAACGTTTCATTGAGTTCCCATTAATTATAAATATTCTCCATGGCTGTAAGTTTCCTCCCGATGGGGATCTAGAAGACTTATAAATTAGGCTTTCTAGTATTTGATTTGATACCTGTTTTTTTGTAAAAGCTCTAACTGATTGGCGATTGTTTACGGCCTCTGAAACGGTTGTCATAATTTAATTTTTATTCTTTTTTTTTCATGAAGTTTTTTTTTATTTGCGACCTGTTTTGGTCTAAACTTATCTGTCCTTAACTGTCTTGCAATAGGATTGCTTTTTAATTTACTTTTTTTCTTTTTCATTCTTTACAGAAGCACACTGCCTCCATCTACCATCAAGGTTTGTCCTGTAACGAATTTACTTTGATCACTTGCAAGATAAAGAACGGTTCCATATATATCATCAACTTCAAGTGTCTTTTGTAATATCTGTCCTTTAGAAATAACCTCAAAACCACGTTCTGCTTTTTCTCCTAAAAATTCCTTTGCCGACTCAGTTCTTACCATAGATGGTGCTACTGCATTTACACGAATGTTATCTTTTCCCATTTCTCTCGCCATAACCCGAGTTAGTCCAATAACGGCAGCTTTTGATGTAGCGTAATCTGCAGCGTAAGGCATGCCAAATTTAGCTGCTAGAGAAGCGATATTTATTATTGAACCACTTTTGCTTTCTCTCATTATTGGAGATATTGCTCTGCAGCAATTCCAAAGTCCTTTCACATTAACATTCATCGCTTTGTCCCATTGATCTGGATCAATATCTTCAAATCGTGAACTTTTTAGTGCTCCATATAGTGCAGCGTTATTTACCAATACGTCTATTTTAGAAAATTTATCAACAGCCTTCGCCATCATATTGTTGCATGAGTTTATATCCGTCACATCAAGATTTAGACTCAAAAATTTATCTGTAACTTCACTCACCTTTTTTTCTGTCTCAGAACAATCAGATATATCTGCAAAAATGATATTTGCTCCAGCTTTTGCAAATTCAAGTGAATATTTCTGTCCCAGACCTCTTGCGGCACCTGTAACAATAATTGTTTTATCTTTGATCATAAATATCTTCTAGCTCCTCTATACTCATTTCAAATAATATTTTCTTTACGATATTATATGAAAAACCTGCTCTTGACAAAACTCCAAGTTCTCTCATTTTTATTTTTTCTGTAAGTTCATTTTTTCTATAAGGTCCTATAGATTTCTTTTTCGCTAACTTGCAAGCTGCTATAAGATCAATATTTTTAACTGAATCTCTTATGTTCTGTATTGCATCAATAATTATATTATCCTTTACGTTTAGTTCCTTAAGTTTGAATTCAATTTTTTTTAGTGACCAACCCTTATTTAGATAATTCCTAATTTTACCCTCAGAAAATAGCTGATCATTAAGAATTTTTTGCCTTTCTAAAGAACAAATTATTTCATTGATAATTTCCTCTGAGTTAATACTTAGATGGCTATCTTTAACTTTTCGTCTTAGATAAATTCTTAAGTTTTCTGAGCTTGATGCGTATCTTTGTAAGTACCATAAAGCTTTTGACTCAATTTCATTATAATTAGATTTATTTTTCATTAACTATCTGAATAATTTTTTCTGCTGCCATTATACTTGGTGTACTTTGAGATTTGAGTTTCGCAGCAGCTTCACTTGCATTTGATAGAACTTCTTGAAGGTAATCATTATCATCTAAAAATTTTTTTAAATAATACATAATATTATCTTTATTACTTTTACTTTGTAGCAGTTCAGGAATGATAAATTTCCCTTGAATAATATTAATCAAATTACCCATTCTAGTTTTAATAAGAAATTGCAGTATAAAGTAGGTTACAGGATTGAATTTATATGCTGTCACATAAGGTGTATTAAAATATGAAACTTCTAGAGCTGCTGTTCCTGAGGTCACAATAGCAAGCTTAGCATGATAGTAATAAGAGTATTTAATCTGCTCATCTAGAATTATTTTTATTCTATTTTGTAAACCGAATTGACTTAAGATATTTTCTACATAAAAAGTCATTTCTTTTGTAATTGGCATTACAAGTTCATATTTATCATCTAACTTCATGGCTTTTATTACTTCTAAGTAAGTCGGCAAAAGAGATACAACTTCCTTTTTTCTACTTCCCGGCAAAATTAAGAAAACATCTCTATCTTCTTCAGTAATTTGATTGTTTTTGAAGTTTTCAATATTTATCTCTGTTATCGGATGACCCACAAAAGTTGTCGGCACTTCATATTTCTCAAATATTTTCCTCTCAAAGGGCAGAATTGTAAGTAAGTGGTCTACTGATTTTTTTACTGTATGGACACGTCCAGGCCTCCATGCCCAAACGCTAGGAGCCACATAATGAAGAATTTTTAATTTATTGTTTCGTTTTTTTATCCGTTCTGCAATTCTTAATGTAAAATCCGGACTATCAACTGTGAAAATAATATCAGGATCAAGTTCAATAATTTGATTAACCACTGATTTTATTATGCGATTTATTTTTAATATCTTAGGAATAACTTCAATTAATCCCATGACGTTAATGTCTGATATATCAAAAAATTTTTGAATACCCTCTTTTTCAAGAGCTCTTCCACCAATACCGAAAATTTTAAGAGGCTCATTTGAAATTTTTTTTAGTTCTTTTAAGGCTGATGCGGCTAATTTATCGCCAGACTCTTCACCGGTTATTACTACAATCTTCATTTTACTATTTGATCTAATTGTTTATATTTATACCATTATATATGTCTAAAAACGTAACATTTTGCTTTGATTTTGGAAGTCCTTACTCTTACCTAGCCTACAATAATCTTAAAGTAATTAAAGACGAAGGAGCAGAAATTGAAATTATGCCTGTTCTATTAGGAGGCATATTTAAAGCTACAGGAAATCAACCGCCTGCAACTGTCCAAAAAAAGGGGGAATATATGTTTAAAGATATTACTCGTTGGACAAAAACACTCAATATTCCATTTAAGATGAATCCCTATTTTCCAATATTAACAGTGCCTCACATGCGAGGGGCGGTCTTAGCCCAAAAAAATGATATTTTAGAAAATTACATGCAAGTTATGTTTGAGTCTATTTGGACAAAAGCAATGAATCTTAATGATCAGGAACTTCTGACTCAAGTTGCTACTGAATCTGGAATGGATGCAAATAGTTTTGCTGAAGGAATTTCAAGTGATGAAATTAAAAATAAATTAAGAGAGAATACTGAATTTGCTATTAATAAAGGAGCGTTTGGAGTACCAACATTTTACATCGATGATGAAATGTATTGGGGCATTGACAGTATGAAATTTCTTGTTGAATATTTAAAAAATCAATAATTAGCCGTTATCCTCTTCATTATAATTACGAGCAATAATAGCTCCTAAACCAGGGAAATATCTTGATATATATAATGCTATTTTTGGAAAGCTTATTCTAGGAACAATATAAGCTTCTCTTTTATTTGCCTCTATTGATTTAATAATCATTTCTGAGGCTTTATCCAAATCCATACCTTGACTTTCATGGCCTCTATCATTAGCGCCATAAGGAGTGCCGTCTCCAGTTAAGGCTTTCATACCTATCTCAGTGTTAACAAATCCTGGAGCGACAGTATTAACTTTAATATTATGTTCATGAACTTCAGCTCGAAGGGAGTCCATAAAACCGTGCAATGCATGTTTAGATGAAGCATATACAGTTCTTTTTTTTGATCCAAATTTGCCAGACAAACTGGTGTTCGTTACAATCTGACCTTTTTTATTTGATATCATTTGTGGCAGCAAACACTTAGTTAATTTAACAACAGAGAGAAAATTTAGATTCATAACTTGTGTGTACACATTAAAATCTGTTTCATTTGCCGCAGAATATGCAGATACTCCCGCATTATTAAAGAGTATATCTATTGATCCAACCTCACGAGTAACTCTACTAACTAAATCATCAATAGACTCCAATTTTGAGAGATCGTGATCAAAAATATGTGCTTTTGCATTTCCACATTCTTTTTTTACTTCCTCTAATTTATCTCTATTTCGCGCAGTTAATATTAATTCTGCACCTAATTTTGATAACTTAATTGCTACTGATCGACCAATGCCAGATGAAGCGCCTGTAACCCATATTCTTTTATTATGAAAATAGTTCATAGAATTATATAATCTAACATTATGCAACTGAGACTAGCAAGAAATAAAGACGGAAATCAAATAATCAGCTTAATAAAAAAGTGCTATAAAGATTATAAAAATTGTTACCTTGATGTAGACAATGATTCTCCAGAGTTAAGAGGTGTCTATTCTTACTATAAAAAAAATAGAGGAAAGTTCTGGGTATACGTTGATAAAAATAAAATTATCGGATGCATGGGTTATCTACCTCATGAAAAAAATAACTTAGAAATACATAAGCTATATATAGATAAAAATTATCGAATGAAGGGCATGGCAAAAAAGCTAATGTTAAAGATTGAGAATATTGCAAAGAAACATAAAAAAAGAAAGATAGTGTTATGGACTGATACTAGATTCAAGGAAGCTCATAAAATGTATAAAAAATTAAATTATATAAAAATGCCGAAAACAAGAAAGTTAAATGACATTAGCAATACAACTGAATATGCCTTCCAAAAAGTAATTAATTAGCTTTCACTGTTCCCAGTTTTCTCTCCGCTAACCCAACGGCTAAAACTATAATGAAATTAATAATTAAATATATTGACCCCGCTACTAAAAATATTTCAACAGGTGCATAGGTTTTTGAGATAATAGTACGAGCTATTCCAGTAATTTCCATAAGCGTGATGATTGATATCAATGAACTGGCTTTAACCATTAATATCAACTCATTACCATAAGCTGGCAATGCTTGTCGTACAGTTATTGGAAGCGTTATTAACAAAAATGTCTTAATTTTATTTAATCCTAATGCTCCTGATGCTTCTATAAAATTTTTTGAAACAGACAGGATACCTCCTCGAATTATTTCTGAAGAGTACGCACCAGTACTAATTGTAAGCGTGACGATACCGCACCAGTATGGCTCTTTTAAAATTGGCCACAATATACTCTCTCGAATAAATGAAAATTGACCAAGACCATAGTAAACAAAATACAACTGCAGTAATAATGGTGTACCCCTAATTAAATAGACAAAATAATAAGCTGGTATTGACATTGATTTTCTGCCAGAAATTCTCATCAATGCCACGATTATAGCTAATGCAAGTCCAAGCACTGTTGAAATAGAAACGACTTGTAATGTAAGAGGAACACCCTCAATTATTTTGAAAAATGACTCATACATTAATTCAAATCTCATAATGCCCCCTTAGATACAAAGCCTTTGGAGTAGGTATTTTCAGCCTTATCAAATAAAATATTAGAAAGCCTGGTAATTACCAAATACAGAATTATGGCAACCGTATAAAATATAAATGGTTCATGTGTCGAACCTGCCGCAATACGCGACTGACGCATTATCTCAACCAACCCAGTTACACTAATTAGTGCCGTGTCTTTGAGAGTAATTTGCCAAACATTCCCAATTCCGGGCAGTGCAATTCTTGCAACCTGTGGAAATATTACTCTACCATAGAGACCATATCCATTTAGTCCAAGAGTTTTACCAGCCTCAAACTGACCTTTGTGAACGGAGTTAACGGCACCTCGAATGACTTCTGTAGAGTAAGCCCCTGAAATTGCGCCAACTGCAATTGTGCCAATGGTAAATGCATTCAATTCAATATAACCATCATATCCAAAAATTTTAGCAATATACATTACCGCACCGCTGCCACCAAAAAAAAGAAGATATATGACTAAAAGCTCAGGTATTCCTCTTATTATTGTTGTGTATGTATTTGCTATTATTTTTAGAATGAAAATATTTGATAGTTTACATGCAGCAAAAATAATTCCTATCAGAATACCTAAAATTAAAGATGATGCGCTTACAAGAACTGTCATCAGCGCACCCATGAGCATTTCGTCTCCCCATCCAGATGAACCAAAGGCAAATACTTCAAACATATTTATTTATATAAAAAAAAACGGCTGAGTATTAGTCAGCCGTTTTTTAAAGTTATTAATTTCAAAATTATGGTGCTAGGTCTTTACCAAACCATTGCATTGATATTTTAGAAATTGTTCCATCTGCAGCTGCATCAGCTATTGCTTTATCAAACATCGCTTTGAGATCGGCGTCTCCTTGTCTGATACCTGCACCAACGCCCTCACCTAATAGCCCTCCAAATACATTTGGACCAAAAGTTACTACATTAGAACCACCTGAAGTTTCCATAAACGCTTCTGCTGTTCCGACATCGCATAACATCGCATCTATTCTACCAGCAGCAAGATCAAGGTTCATTTCGTCTTGTGTCGGATAAACCTTTAAGTTTGAATCTAAGTATTTATTTGCAAAATCCTCGTGGATTGTTGCAACAGTTACTCCAATATTCATTCCTTTCATTGCATTGTTTAATGCACTTATTGTCCCCGATGTAGCGCTGCTATCATCATCAAGATTTAAGTTTTTAGCTGAAGTAAAAGTACTTAATGGTGAACTGTTAAGTGTGAAAAACCTAGCTGGTTCTGTCATATAAGCTTTAGAGAAACTAATCGTTTTTTTTCTTTCTTCTGTCACTGACATACCTGCCATGATAACATCGTATTTACCATTAACTAGTGCAGGAATAATTCCATCCCAGTCCTGTTGAACGAATTCACATTCAGCATTCATTCTCTTACATAGATCTCTTGCAAGGTCTAGCTCAGCGCCAACAAGGTTTCCAGATGCATCTGTAAAGTTCCATGGTTCATATGCACCTTCAGTGCCAATTCTAATTTTTGACCAATGACCGTCCGCTAATGCCATTGAAGATATGGCGCTTATAGCCAATCCAATTATTAATAATTTTAAATTTTTCACTAAATTTCCTCCAAATTGAAATAAACAGAAGGATAGGGTCTATTAAAATTACTAAATGAGCAAGAAAAATGTTAGTTTTACTTTTTATTTTTGAAGTTTATTCCAAAGATATATAATGATTGCTACTGAAATTATACCCACAACACCCTCACTTCCTAATTGGTTAATCAAACCTACCAAGTTCTGAGTAATATTTTTTCCTAAAAAAGGTGATGATGGTCCAAAAAGTACTTCCAAAATAATAGCTATTGCTATCAGCAATAAGCCAAAATCAATGATTTCTCTTAATATTTGCTTAATTCTTGAGATCATATTTTATTTTTTATCACCTCCCATGCGCAAACATGGGAAGTGATAATATAATTAATCTCTAAATAACCAAAGAATAACACCAACAGCAATTAATCCAACAACTCCGGCATTTCCTAACTGGTTCACAAGAGATACGATATTGCTAGCTATATTGCCAACAAATGGGATGCTTCCTCCGCTTAACAGGCCAATAACAATACCCAAAGCTAGCAGTGAAAGACCAAGGCTGGTTAGAGCCTTTATCGCGTTCTGTGCGTTTCTAATCATAACTTTCCCCCTCGTTATGTTTATTTAGATAGCAGTACTATATTTAGTACATAAGTGAACAGTATATTCTAAATATGGTAAAACAAGTTTCTTTTATAATTTAAGTAATTGAATTTATTTGATTTTTTCTAATATTTTTAAAAATGTTACATTTATACAACATTATTTTTTACATCTGCGCGGGGTTGATTCTATTCAATCTGCATTAGTAGCTCAGATACAAGTTTATGAATATCTAACTCTTTTGATGAAATTCCATAGATCTTTTTATCTGGTCTGATAATTATTTCACCTTTTTCTAAATAATCGGACAATTCGGGGCCGATATCAAAATTAGAATAGTCAAAAATAAATTTAAAATTTAGGTTGATTAATTTTTTATAAATATCCTTGTTTAATTCATTTCTTACATCTCTTCTCGAAAATATTGCAAAACAGTTTCCGACCATTTTATCTAAGTAAGCATTACCTTGTTTATCGGTAATCTCTCTATTAGATAGTCTTCTGTTAATGATCATGTCACTCTGTGAATGACTAAAAATCCCTTTTTTTGTATCCTTTTCATCAATTTTGTTATTTCTCCCAAATGCTTGATCTCTAGCTTCTGGGGCGATTGCCTCCTCTAATGGCATATTTTTCTGAAATGCCATAGATAGTGAATCAATCAATTGTCCAAGTGCAATAGATGATTTTATGGTTTGCTTTATTGGTTGAGCTCTCTCTAAATCATAAGAACGTAGTAGATTTTTGTTACAATTAAAATTAACAACTAAATTAATCTTCCATATTAGATTTAGTATATCTCTAATTCCGGTATTTAAACTTTGACTTGCATAGGGCGGCATTTGATAAGCAGTGTCACCTATTAAAAAAACATTGTTTTTTTGAAAAGTATTAGCAAAACATCCTTTAAAATTTTGAATAGATATATTTTCAATCTCGTACTGATTAGGCTCTATCCATTGTGAAATTAGGTTTTGAATATTATTTTTTTGAATAATTTTTTGGTGTTGTTCACCCGTTAGTAATTGAAATTCAAACCTATGTCTTCTATCTGAAAGAGAAATATAAGAAGTAGGTCTTTTATCGTCACAAATTTGCCTGAAAACGTTTTCTAAACTATTTTTATTCTTTAGCAATATATCGACAAGAAGCCAATTTTTTGAGTATCTTTGATCAACGGACTCAATGTCTAATTTATTTCGTACAAAAGAATTTGCGCCGTCGCATGCAATTAGGTAAGGGGCTTTAAAATGATTTAATTTGTTACCACTTTTTGTATCGAGACCCACTTTATTGTCATTTAAACTAAAATTAATTAGTTCGTTATCGAATAGTAAATCTATATTTTCATCAGCTTTACATTTCTCTTTTATTATTTTTTCAATCTTTGGTTGAAAAAAAGTGCAAACAGAAGGAAAATCGTTTTCAGTGTTTAATACTGGATTACGTTGGATCACTTTTCCATTTGTTAGTACAATGTCAGTAAAATCTGGTTTATTTAGATACACTTTTAAAGCGTCGTATAAACCAATACATTCCAGTAAACGTAAACTTTCATCATCGAATGATACAGCTTTTGAGGAAAATTCAGTGTCCGATTTTGACTCAATAACTAATGTTCTAAGATTGTATTGGCTGCATACTTTTGCACAGATTTGACCAATTAGTCCAAAGCCCACAATTGCAACATCATATTGATTAATATTACTAGTCAAAATAACTCCTAGATAATGAAATCGCTTGACTCTTACTTTCAATTTAGTTTGAATTCAAGCCATTATTTAATTTGTTAAAAAAAGATTTGAAATGGCAAAAATAGTAAATTCATGGAATGAGTGGGATCCTCTTAAACACATAATCGTTGGTAGAGCAGATAATTGCTGCATTGCTCCAGTTGAACCTGCAATGGCTCCGAAAATTCCTGAAGATTCTGACATGAAAGGTAAATTTGGACCAAGACCACAACATACAATTGATAGAGCAAATTATTTACTTGATAATTTCTCTGATATTTTAGAGAAAAGAGGAATAAAAGTGGATCGTCCATCACCACTAGATTTCAATCAGAAAATTGGTACCCCAGATTGGAGCATAGAAACAATGTTTGGCTGCATGCCTCCTCGCGATGTTATACTTACTTTAGGCGCTGAGATGCTGGAAGCTACAATGTCCTTTCGTTCAAGATGGTTTGAGTATTTATGTTATCGACCGCTGTTACAAAGCTTTTTTGACCAAGACCCAGAAATGAAATGGGAAACTGCTCCAAAACCAAGGTTAACAAATAAATCATACAGGGATAATTATCTTGCAGATGAAATAACAATAGACCAAAGATACGAATGGGTTGCCGATAAAAAGTTTGTTACCACTGAAGAAGAACCACTATTTGATGCGGCCGATGTGTTAAGAATGGGAAAAGATTTATTTATTCAACACGGTTTCACAACAAACTTAAAAGGCATTGATTGGATTAAAAGACACTTTCCAGATCAACGTATTCATGTACTAAATTTCCCAACTGACCCTTTTCCTACACATATTGATGCTACATTTACGCCATTGAGGCCAGGATTGATATTAAATAATCCTGAAAGAAGACTACCTGATGAACAAAGAAAAATCTTTAATGATAATGACTGGGAAATAGTCGAAGCCGCTAGGCCGGCTCACAATTCTCCCCCTCCATTATGCTATTCAAGTGTATGGTTAAGCATGAACGTTCTTATGCTGGATCCAAAAACAGTTTGCGTTGAAGAAACTGAAGTTCACCAGATGGATCAACTAGATAAGTTAAATTTTGAAGTTGTTCCGGTCCCGTTCAGGGATGCTTATCCATTTGGTGGCGCTTTACACTGCGCAACAACTGATGTTTATCGTGAAAGCAGTCAGGAGGATTACTTTACAAAACAATAATTTTTAATAATTAGTTTTCTCAATTATGATATTTCGATTGATATAACAATTCATTAAAAGTCCAAACCCAAACATAACTGCTAACATCGAACTTCCTCCATAGGATATAAATGGAAGTGGAACTCCTACTACTGGAAGCAAGCCTGTGACCATTCCAATATTCACAAAAACGTAAATGAAAAAAACATTACATACTCCTAAGGACAAATATTTACTAAATAAGCTGCGACTTTTTAGTGCAAGACGAATAGAAATCATAATCAAAGCTGCATATATTAATAACAAAAACAATGTCCCTATGAAACCAAATTCCTCACCTAACATTGTAAATATGAAATCTGTTTGCATTTCAGGAAGAAAATTTAGATGGCTCTGAGTACCTTCCATGTAGCCTTTCCCAAAAAGACCGCCAGAGCCAAGAGCAATTTTTGATTGCATTATATGGTATCCATTTCCAAGAGGATCACGTTCAGGATTAAAAAAAGTAAACACTCTGTCTTTTTGATAATCTTTGAGATATTGCCACAAAACTGGTAATGAACATAAAATTGAAAATACGCCTACTATAAAATATTTATAATTTAAACCAGAGATCCAAAAAAGACTTATTCCGCCAAGTAGAATTATTAGAGCTGTACCTAAATCTGGCTGTATAATTACTAACAATACTGGAACAATAGTTATGATCAGTGGAATAATCAAAGTCTTGATAAAACTGCTATCGTTATTTATAGAATGAAAATACTTAGCCAACGCTAAAATTAAAGTATATTTTACAAATTCGGAAGGCTGTAGACTTATACCAGCTATATTTATCCATCTAGTAGCACCGTTACTTTCAATTCCAAAAAAAGGGATGATAACCAAAGAAATTATGCTCAGGAAAAAAATTACATATGCATATCCAAATATTAACCTTAAATCAAAGATTATGACTATAAAAAAGATGATTAATCCAAGTATAAATCTCTGAGTGTGCTTCAATGGCCACGAGTTAAAGTCACCATTTGAAATACTATATAATGCAGCTAAACCCACAAAAAATAATGTAAATATCAAACCCAATAGAGGACAATTTATATTTTGTAGCTTAGCAAAGACTGAGCTATATATATTATTTTGATTATACATTAAATATTTCGTTTCGCTTTAGATTAAGCTTATTTTTAAATAAATATTTAAATATGTCTGATGCAATTGGAGCTGCAGATCCTGATCCACTTCCTCCGTGTTCAACAATTACAGAAACTGCATACTTTGGATCTGTGATTGGGCCGTATCCAATAAAAAGACCATGATCTCTTTTTTCCCAGGGTAAATCTTTATTTTTTATTAAACCTTCTTCTCGTTCTTTAATTGATATTGCCCTTACTTGAGATGTACCTGTCTTACCAGCCATTTTGTACTTACCGATAATTCTTGATCTATAAGAAGTCCCTTCCGGAGCATTAGTAGCTTCGTCTAATGCATTTTTAATAATTTTTAGATATTTGGGATCTGCGATAATTCGCTCATCATAAACATTTGGATTCTCAGTACCATATATTAATTTTGGATTAAGCCTAACTCCATTATTAATTAGTTGTGCTAACGCGAGGGACAGCTGCGCTGCAGTTGTTAAAAAATATCCTTGGCCTATACCAGCAGATAATGTTTCTCCTACCATCCATCTACTACCAAGATTTTCTAATTTCCACTGTTTGTTTGGAACTACTCCACTTTTTTCTTCATAAAAAGATTTGAAAACTTTTTCTCCTAACCCATATCTTTTACAAACCTCTGCAATTTTATTAATACCTACTCTTCTTGCAATTTGATAAAAATAAACATCACAGGATACTTTTATAGCCTTTGTCATATCTACATTTCCATGTCCTTCCTTCTTCCAGCAATGAAATGTTTTGTATCCTGAATCTAGACTAGTATCTTCTATTAGGTGTTTCCCATCACAAAAAAAAGTTTCTTTATGAGAAATTCCTGACTCTAAGGCTGCCAGTGCAACAAATGGTTTTATGGTTGATCCAGGAGGATATTGATTGGATATCGACTTATTAATCAATGGTTTATATTTATTTGATAATAGATTTTCCCAAGTTTCATTTGAAATAGATTTACTAAATATATTTGGATCATAGGATGGCGAGGAAGCCAATGCATAAAACTCGCCATTTTTAACATTAATAACAGAGACACTTCCACTAAGTCCTTTTAGTCTTTCATAGCAAAATTTTTGTAATTCTGAGTCAATAGTAAGTTGTATATAGTTTCCTTGTACACTATTTACTCGATCAAGTTCTCTAATTTCTCTTCCACTGGCATTAACTTCAATATTCTTATTGCCAAGTTTACCTCGTAAAATTGCATCTTTTGCTTTTTCTACACCTATCTTACCTGCTTTCGCTGTGCTTAGTTTAGATAACGGGTTTGACTCTTCTTCGCTCTTACTTATTGGAGAAACATAACCAATTAAATGTGAGTGTGACTCTCCTTGAGTATAATATCTTTTAAAGCCAATTTGAGTATAAATTCCCTCTAATTTATGAATATTTACATTTATTTTAGAAAAATCCTCCCATGTCAAGTCATCGATAATTCCAATGGGAATAAATTTTTTTCTTGAATTTACTTCCTTTAATATTTTTTCTATATCTATTTTAGCGTTAGGCATAATTGATCTTAGACTAACCAATGACTTTTCTACGTCTCTGGTTTCTTCTTTTATTATTATAATTTCATATTTTTGTTTATTGACCGCTATTGGTCGCCCCTGTAAATCAAAAATAATACCTCGTTCTGGTTCGAGAAATCTGTGTGTTATTCTATTTTTATCTGATAATTTTTTATAGTTACCATTTTCAGCGATTTGTAAATAAGCCAGTCTTCCAGCAAGTACAGAGAATACACCGGCTTTAGCAATTGTGACGAGCGCTGCTCTTCTATTTATTAAATTTTCAGTATCATATTTTTGGAAAATAAATTTACCTGATTTTTTCATATTTTTTCTGACTATATATAGTTATTAAGTTTATGGGCAGATATAATAAAACCATTATCAGGAAAGATGACAACTCTCCAATAGATAAATAATTAAGCTGGTAATTAAAATAAATAAATAAATTTTTAAAAATAAATAAAATTAATAATGCCGTAATAAATATAATAAATTTTAATGTTTGTTGTTCGAATATACCATTAATTGAGGTTATTTGACTTAAAACATAGAAACATAAAAAAATACTTCCAGAGTAACCTAAATTTATTCCGAGCAAAATATCTTGAGAAATACCCCAAGCAAAAAGAAAAATGGGAACTAACCATTCACTTTCGTTCCATTTTATTGAATATAAAAAAATGGACAGCATTAAAGTAAAATCAATTAGATTAAAATTAAATGCATTGTTTAATGAAATAAAAAAAAGAAAAAATCCATTTAATAGCAAATAGCCTTTGAATCTTAGACTCATTTATTAACTTTCTTTTTTTAGTTTATAGTTTAATAACTTCACATGTGATAAAGCTGCTATATTTTCAAATATACTAATCTCTATTTCATTTGACTTTTTTCCAACTACTTGGCCAATTAATTGAAAAGGGGGGAAAATTCCGCCTTTTCCTGATGTTGTAACTAAGTCTCCAATGCTAATTTTTTCAATGTGTTCAACAAAATCTATAATTGGATTTTCTCGACCTTGACCTATAAGCATTCCATGATAACCCTCTTCAGAAATTATTACTGGAATTCTACTGTTAATGTTGCTTATTAGTAGTACTCGAGAGAGGCTTTCACCAACATGAGATATTCTTCCAATTATCCCATTAGATCCTAAAACTGGCATATCCACTTTAATATTTTCTTTTTTTCCTGAATTAACAATTAAGGTGCTATTAAAATTATTAGAAAAATCACCAACTATTCTTGAAGTTCTATAATCAAATTCAATATCACTAGTTGCGTTTAATAACCTTTCATATTGAGCTATTTTTAGTTTCATAGAAACCATCTCTTGAAAACCGGCGGAGTCAAGTAATTGCATTTCCTTGAACCTTTGATTTTCTTCATAAATATTTTGAATCTCGTAAATGTTTTTAAGTCCATTTTTAATTAAACTAATAGGACTAGAAACAATTGAAGTAATGGAGTAAATGGTATTGATACTTTTAGCTCTAAGTTCGTTTGAGAGATTGCCATTGTCAAACCGTCCGAAATAAAAAACAAGAGAAAATATGATTAAACCTAAAGGAATAAGAATAGACATATAGCTATTCTTGTTAACATATCTTGAGTAAAAATTACGTGATGTCCTCACTGTCAGACTTAAATTAATAGGCAGAAGAAAGAATAGGTTCAAAAGAGCTTTCAGATTCAAGCGCTTTTCCACTACCTAAGGCAACGCATGACAATGCTTCATCTGCAATTGTAACAGGAAGTCCTGTAGCTTCTCTAATAGCATCATCCATTGACTCTAAAAGTGCGCCGCCCCCAGTTAAAACTACACCCATATCAACAAGATCAGCAGCTAGTTCTGGCGGTGTATCTTCAAGTGCAGATTTCACGCCTTCAATGATTGTTTGAATTGGTTCAGATAATGCTTCTGCAACTTGTGCTTGTGTTAGTTCTATCTCCTTAGGAACTCCCGAAGCTAAGTCCCTACCTTTGATATCAATCGTTTTTCCATCACCAGTTTTTGGAGAAACAGCAATTCCAACTTCTTTTTTTATCATTTCTGCGGAAGCTTCACCAATTAATAGGTTATACCTTTTTCGCATATAATTAATTAATGCGATATCCATTGCATCTCCACCAATTCTTACTGAACGAGAATAAACTATTCCTCCAAGTGAGATGACGGCAATTTCAGATGTACCTCCACCAATATCTACAATCATTGAACCTCTTGGCTCACTTACAGGAAGTCCAGCTCCAATCGCAGCAGCCATTGGTTCTTCTATTAATGAAACTTTTCTTGCTCCTGCAGCTAGTGCTGAATCATGTATCGCTCTTCTTTCAACAGGTGTTGAACCTGTTGGCACACAAATAATAATTCTTGGATTTGCAAATGTTTTTCTATTGTGAACTTTACGAATAAAGTGCTTTATCATTTCTTCTGTAACAACAAAATCAGCAATTACTCCATCTTTCATTGGTCTGATCGCTTGAATATGTCCAGGAGTTTTTCCTAACATACTTTTTGCTTCCTCGCCCACAGCAATGACTTTGCTTTTACCGCCCTGGTTTAGTACAGCTACTACAGACGGTTCATTAAGAACAACCCCTCTATTTTTTACATAAACAAGTGTGTTTGCTGTTCCTAAGTCAATTGCCATGTCAGAGGACCATATTCCAATTAAATTATTAAACATTTTTTCCCTTCCTTTTAAACTCCTGTAACACCTGAAATACTGGCAGGTGCTGATTTTTCTCTTTTAATAATTAATTTGTTTAAAGCATTTATATAAGCTTTTGCTGAGGCAACAAGAGTATCTGTGTGAGCACCAAGTCCAACAACTGTTTTACCATCTTCAGCCAATCTTACAGAAACTTCAGCTTGGGCATCGGTACCTTCAGTGACAGCATGAACTTGATATAGTAATAATTTACCCTTATGAGGAACAAGTTGACTTAGGCCATTAAAGATTGCGTCAACAGGTCCATCTCCAGTTGAAATTACTTTCTTAAGCTCATCATCAATTAAAAGACTTATTTCAGCTTTTTGAGGACCTTTCGTTCCAGCAATAACTTGTAAATCCTGAAGTAAAATAGAGTCATTAACTCTTATTACCTGATCGTCAATAATGGCAATAATATCTTCATCATAGATGTTTTTCTTTTTATCAGCTAAATTTTTAAAATTTTCAAAGGCCTCTTCAATTACATTGTCATTTATTGAGTACCCTAATTCAATAATTTTTTGTTTAAATGCGTGTCTACCGGAGTGCTTGCCCATTACTAAATTTGACTCAGAAACTCCAACACTTTCAGGGGTCATAATTTCATATGTTTTATTATTTTTTAACATGCCATCCTGATGAATACCTGCTTCATGCGCAAAAGCATTCTTACCAACTATTGCCTTATTAAATTGCACAGGAAAACCTGTAACTGCCGAAACAAGCTTTGAAGTTTTTGTTAATTTTTCAGTCTGAATATTTGTTTGAAAAGGCATCATGTCATTTCTTGTTCTGATCGCCATAACTACTTCTTCCATAGCGGCATTTCCAGCTCTTTCACCTAAACCGTTAATTGTACACTCGATTTGCCTTGCCCCCGCTCTTACACCTGCAAGAGAATTTGCTACAGCTAATCCAAGATCATTATGGCAATGCGTTGAAATTGTTACTTTATCGATATTTGGAACATTGTTCATTAGATACGTTATAATATTGGTAAATTCATCTGGAATTGAATAGCCGACTGTGTCAGGAATATTGATTGTAGATGCACCATTTTTAATTGCAGCTTCCACTGTTTTACACATAAAATCTAAATCCGTTCTAGTGCCGTCTTCACAAGACCACTCAATGTCATCACATAAATTTCTCGCAAAAGATACACTATCAATTACTTTTTGATATACTTCAGCAGAATTCAATTGTAATTTGTGCTTCATGTGTAATTCACTTGTTGAAATAAATGTATGTATTCTTGGAGCTGTCGCATTTTTGAGTGCATCCGCAGCTGTTTGAATGTCATTTTTTGAAGCTCTACTCAAAGCACATATTGATGAATTCTTAATCTTTTTTGATATCTCAGAAACTGCTTCATAGTCTCCTTTCGAAGCGGCAGGAAAACCAGCTTCAATAATATCTACTTTCAAATCTTCTAAAGCTTCTGCAATTTTTAATTTTTCCTCAATATTCATTGAAGCTCCAGGAGACTGCTCACCATCCCTTAATGTGGTGTCAAAAATCTTTATGTAATTATTTTCTTTGTTCATCTCTTATCCTCTAAATAAAATAAAATTGTGTTAAAATTAAGTACCCCCTGCAGTAATATTATATTACCCAGGGGCTGCTAAGCAGATTTAACAGCAATAGAGATTGGGAAGTGCCATTCTCAACTAATTGATTTTTTAAATTTCTATTCAATTTTGTCACTTTATTTTATTGCACTCCCTACTTATTTGAGATTACTCGATAATTATATGAAAATTCTTTATTTATCAACGTATTAGTAAAAAAACCTAATTTTTTGCCATAAATCTAGGAAATTACTAAACTGGAGTTTTACTAAACTAGTTTTTTTCTTTATCAACTAGTTTATTTTTTGAAATCCAAGGCATCATGGCTCTCAAATCTTTGCCAACCTTTTCGATTTGATGATTATCAATTTTACTTCTCATAGCTTCAAAATTTTTGGCTCCACTCTTATATTCTTCAATCCACTCTCTAGTGAATTCTCCAGACTGAATTTTTTCTAAAACCTTTTTCATTTTTGATTTTGTTTCTTCATCAACTATCTTGGGGCCAGATACATACTCACCGTATTCAGCCGTATTAGATATTGAGTAATTCATATTTGCAATCCCACCTTCATAAATTAGATCAACGATAAGCTTTACTTCGTGTAAACATTCAAAGTACGCCATTTCAGGTGGGTAACCTGCCTCAACTAAAGTTTCAAATCCATTTCTAATTAATTCAACGACACCGCCACATAAAACAGTTTGTTCACCAAACAAATCTGTTTCACATTCATCTTTAAATGTTGTTTCAATAATTCCAGCCTTACCGCCACCTATAGCGGATGCATATGACAATGCAATATCAAGCGCCTTTCCAGTTTTATCGCTATCTACTGCAACTAAGCACGGAACGCCGCCGCCTTTTTTAAATTCTGATCTAACAGTATGGCCAGGTCCTTTTGGTGCGACCATGAATACATCCATATCAGGTCTTGCGTTAATAAGGTCAAAATGAACATTTAAACCATGTGCAAACGCAAGTGCTGAACCTTCTTTGGCTCTTTGTTCTATATGGTTTTTCCAAACATCTGCCTGAAGCTCATCTGGTATTAACATCATCATTATATCAGCCCATTCAGCTGCATCAGACATAGACATTACTTTCAAACCTTCGGCTTCTGCTTTCTTTGCGCTTGATGAACCATCTCTCAAAGCCACAACAACATCGGTAGCTCCTGAATCTTTTAAATTTAATGCATGAGCATGACCCTGACTGCCATAACCATATACAGCAATTTTTTTGGTTTTTATTAGATCTAGGTCAGCATCTTTTTCGTAATATACTTTCATTTCTTTTCCTTACATCTTTTCTGTTCCGCGTGCAATAGCTACTACGCCAGTTCTAGATACTTCAGAAAGACCTAATGGCTTCATTAAATCGATAAAGGCATCAATTTTTCTTGGAGAACCATTCAATTCAAAGACGAAAGAATCATGTGTTGTGTCGATAACTTTGGCTCTGAAAACATCAGATAATCTCATTGACTCTACTCTTTTTTCTCCTGTTGAAACAATTTTTACTAAAGCCATTTCCCTCTCAATACCCTGTTTCTCAAATGTAACATTTACTGCTCTTTTTACTGGTACAATTCTTTGCAATTGGCTAATCATTTTGTTTACAGTTTCTTCTGTACCTGGCGCTACAATTGTAATCCTAGAAATATGCTTTTCTGCATCTACTTCCGCAACTGTGAGACTATCAATATTGTAACCTCTACCAGAAATTAAACCGATTACTCTAGCAAGCACACCTGGTTCATTATCAACAAGAACTGATACAGTATGTTTTGAAATTAATTCACTCATTACACTAATACTTTTCCTTCATCTGAGATCTCTTCCTTTTCTGTTTCATCGCCAAGCAACATTTCATTATGAGCCTTGCCAGAAGGTATCATTGGAAAAACATTTTCATTTTCATCAACTACGCAATCAAATATCACAGGACCATCATGATCAATCATTTCATTAATTGCCTTGTCAAGTTCATTTGGGCTTTGGGCCCTTACGCCCTTAGCGCCGTAAGCTTCAGCAAGCTTAACAAAATCAGGTAGCGCATCTGTATAGCTATGAGAGTATCTTTTGTCGTGAAGAAGCTCTTGCCACTGCCTTACCATTCCCATGTATTGATTGTTAATAATAAAAATCTTAACTGGTAGTTTGTGTTGAATAGCGGTTGACATTTCTTGTATACACATCAGTATTGAAGCTTCTCCCGCTATATCAATTACGAGCTTATCAGGGTGAGCAACTTGAGCGCCTATTGCAGCTGGCAAACCGAAACCCATAGTGCCCAGTCCTCCAGATGTAATCCATCTGTTGGGTCTATTAAATTTGTAATATTGCGCGGCCCACATTTGATGCTGACCAACCTCAGTAGTTACAAAAACATCTTTTTCCTTGGTCAGT
>CACFGR010000002.1 GCA_902565955.1 uncultured Pelagibacteraceae bacterium
CCTTGGCGGGTCTGGGACTTTTAGCAGGTAATTTTATTGTGGGTTTATTTACTAAAGGCTCAGTATTTCTAGCCTATGTTTATCTCTATCAGTTCAGAATAATTACGATTGACGAAGTACTCCCCGGATGGATGGTATGGATACTGACTTTTATCATTGTGGATTTTGTCTATTATTGGTACCACCGATGCTCTCATAGAGTAAGATTTTTCTGGGCGGTACATATGAATCATCATTCTAGTGAGGAAATGAACTTTTCCGTATCATTAAGACAGGCTTGGTTCGGCGGTTTAAATAAATTTCCATTTTTTGCGATAATCCCCATTATTGGTTTTAATCCTGTTATAACTGCGGTTGCAAGTTTAATTCTAATGTTGTGGGGAGTGACTGGTCACACTCAATGGATTAAAAAATTAGGACCTTTAGAATATATATTTGTAACGCCATCTCATCATAGAGTACACCATGGAAGTAATGAGGAATACATAGATAAGAATTATGGCAATTTCCTTATCATTTGGGACCATATGTTTGGAACATTTAAAGAAGAAAGGTGTGAAGTAATTTATGGAATCAGAGAAAATGTTAAGACCTTTAACCCTGTAAAAATTACTTTTATTTTTTGGCAAATTATGATTGCTGACTATAAAAAATCAAAAAATATAAAAGAAAAGTTTTTGAGTTTATTCGGTGCGCCCGAATGGAAACCTTAAGTAAGTCTATCTTGGATTATCTAGAATAAATTTTATAAACTTTTCAAGTTCAGTAATTTGACTATCTGGAACATCACTGTAAGACATGCCAAATTGGTTTTTAATCTCAAGAGCTATGTGGGCATATGGATTGCGTCCTTTTGGGTGTGAAGGGTGTTCTGGCAGTTTTCCTTTTAGCTCGTCACCAGTTTTTTGTATTAGTTTCCATACTTTCTTTTTATTTTCTTCGTTCATTAATAAATGCTAATTATTTAAATCAATAAAAACAGTAAGTTATTAATCAATATCGTATTATATGCCGCCAAACTGGCAAATAATTATTATTAATTATTATCCATACTATTTAATAATACAATTCAAACTTAATAAGAGATTTATAATGAAAAGTGAAAAAATTTTTGAGCAAGTTATCAAGCAGATTAAAGTTTTTGAAAGCGCGGGTGACAGGAAAGTTTTTAGCCGTCTAAGTCATTTTCGTCGATCAGTCTATGGTATTAGAATATGCTATGAGATAATGAGACTATATTTTGACTCAAACGCAAATAAAATTGAATGTACCAAAGAATATTTGACAAAAAATATGTCAGACCTTGCATCTAGAGCAACTATAATTAATTTTATTAACGATGAAATAAGTAAAGGGTCGCTGGTTACTCAAGTTAGCTCAAAAGATAAGAGAGTTAAGATTATCCAGCCAGCAAGTGAATTAATTGATGAATTCACAATGTGGCTAGATATGATAGATAAAGCAGCTTAATTATTCTGCTGCTTGTAGATTCACTGCTGAGACTTTTCCATCTTTTTCCTCAGCGTCATATGATAGTTTTTGGCCTTCATCCAATTTTTTCATACCAGCAGCTTGAACAGCTGTGATATGAACAAAGATGTCCTTATCACCCTCTTCAGGAGCAATAAATCCATAACCTTTTTTTGGATTAAACCATTTAACAGTACCAGTAGCCATAGTTGTTATTCCTTTTTTATTTAATTTAGACTTCGTATCACTCCAAAAAAAAGGAACAAAAACGTAATCTTTAGACGGATCTTATATCTATATATAGACTAAAAGTAAATTGTTTTAATAATAATAATTGATTTAAATTTACATTTGGATTTGCAAAATACTCATATCTAAATAGAAGGTATAATTTGATTTTATGGACCTCACTAAAGATAATATTTCAACTTTAATAAGGCAAATTGCAATACCTTCAAGTATTGGTACTCTTTTTCAAACGCTCTATAACATCGTTGATGTTAAGTTTGCCGGATTAATATCGCCAGATGCTATCACTGCTATTGCAAAATCATTTCCAATTTACTTCATTATTATTGGATTTACTGCAGGTTTATCCATAGGAGTTACGGCGCTAATTTCAAACGCTCTTGGTAAAAATGACGAGAAAAAAGCATCGCTTCTTCTTGCGCAGGCTATTCTGACTAGTTTAATTATATCTGTTTTAGTTTCGTTGGTTGGAATTTACGGAACAGAACCTATTCTTATATTTTTGAAAACAAATCCTGAAATTATATTCTATGCAAAAGACTATATGAATATAATTTTCATTGGTGCCTCGCTATTTTTCTTACAATTAACTATTAATGCATTTCTAGTTTCTAAGGGGGATACAAAGTCTCTAAGAAATGTTTTAATTATTTCATTCTTTCTTAATCTAGTTTTGAATCCAACGTTTATTTATGGGTTTTATTTTGTTCCTGCAATGGGAGTGAAAGGTATAGCCTTAGCAACATTATGTTCACAGCTGTTTGGACTAATTTATATTGTTATGAAGGTAAATAAGACAAATTTAAAAAAATTTCTTTATCCACAATGCTTTGTTCCCAAATACGATTTACAAAAGGAAATTTTAACTCAAGCAATTCCCGCTACAATTTCAATGATGTTTATTGGTTTAGGAGTTTTTGTCTTATTGTTTTACGTTTCAACATACGGAGATTATTCAGCGGGCGGGTACGGTGCAGCGATCCGCTTTGAACAACTTTTTCTATTACCTGTATTAGGCTTAAATGCATCTACTCTCGCTTTAGTTGGTCAAAATTTTGGCGCTATGAATTTTAGCAGAATTCATGAGACTTATAATAGGTCAATTTTTTATGGAACTTTCTTTATGGCTATATGTGGACTGTTTATTTTCTTTTTATCAGACTACATCATGTTCTTTTTTAGCGATAATAAAGAAATTATTTATTATGGATCAACTTACCTGAAGATCGCTGCATTTGCCGGACCTTGCTATCCGATTTTCTTTATATCGTCAGCATTACTTCAAGGACTTAAAAAACCAAATTATCAAATGATAATTAATTTAATGAGAATGGTGATATTGCCAGTTTGCGGACTTTCCGTTGCAGTTCTCTATTTAAAAGTTGAATTTATTACAATGTTTATAGTTATATTGATAATTAACTATGTATTTGCAGCTGCAGTCTACAAATTTTCGACTTACCAAATAAGCTATATACAAAAAAACTATAATCCAAATTTTGATGCCGTTTGATTGAAAAATCCTTTATTTTTTTGATCTGAAATCCAATGATTTATAAAGTTTATCCATTCTTGATCACCTCTCGGTAACAAAATTGCGAATAATTTTGCATTTTTGGGCTCATCAATATTTATGATTGATAGCTCTGGATATAAATTGATAAGTTTTAAAGCATCAACTTTGCTTGTTAATGATACATCAGCTCTTCCTGACAACACTTCTTGATATTCACGTGCAGGAGCTTCAACCATCACAATTTTAGAATCTGGAAAAGATTTTTTGGCTTCATTTTCAAAGACCGTTCCAAGCGTAACAGCAACTGTTGTATTGGAATTATTGATATTATCCCAGCTTCCAATACTTTCTAGATTCTTAGCCAGGGTCATTGCTACCGTTCCAGTACCATAATATGAATTTGAATAACCAGCGGTAAGTGCTCTTTTAGTCGTTATTGAGGCGCTGGATGTCATGTGGTATTTAGAAGCTACCACACCTGAAACAAGATTTTTCCAATCTGTTGCAACAAACTCAATATCAACACCCATGTCTTCAGCTAGTTTTTTTGCTACATCAATATCGTAACCTTCATATTCATTCGTTTCAGGGTTCATAAAGCTCCAGCCTGGAAAATCACCAGTTGTTCCGACTTTAAGTACACCAGTTTTCATAATTTCATCTAGTGTTGATGCATGTGATAAAGATGAGATAAATAATGCAATAGAAATTAATAAGGCTTGAATGAGCTTCATATGATTTTCCTCTTTTTAATATTTTTTAAAAATTATACGTTTATATTTAAATAATATAATTATATTTTTTATCATGAATTTCAACATAGCTGGAAAAATCAATGTCTTCCTAATGCTTTTGTCTTTATTAGTATTAGCAGGATGTTCATCGAATTATCAATGGGGTTGGTATGTAATTCTGCCAAATAATAAGATTGGACTATCAAATATAGAATTCTTAATTGGTGGTTTAGGCTACACTATAATTCTATCAGTAATTTCAATTATAATTGCAATATTTTTGGGCTTAATTGTATCTGTTGCAAGCATTTCAAGATACAGAGTTCTTAACTACATAAATGTTGGCTATACAGAGATAATTCGAGCAATACCAGTTTTAGTCATGATTTTATGGGTTTACTATGGATTACCTGTTTTGCTGAACCTAAATTTTACTGCATTTACTGCGGGGATCATCGCATTAAGTATCTGTGAGAGCCCATTTATAGCAGAGATTTTCAGATCTGGTATCCAAGCCGTGCCTAAAGGTCAAAAAGAAGCCGGTTCATCTATGGGTATGAATTTTTTTCAAATTTTCTATCACATCACATTACCTCAAGCAGTTCGAATAATTTTACCTGCATTAGGCAATCAATTTGTTTACATGCTCAAGATGTCATCCCTTGTATCAATCATTGGTCTGAATGAGTTAACAAGAAAAGCTAATGAGCTCGTAGTGAGTCAGTATCGACCTTTGGAAATTTATACATTTTTAGTATTAGAATATTTAGTCCTCATTTTAGTAGTTTCTTTTTTAGTAAGACGTCTTGAGAAGAGACTTAAGGTTTATTAAGTCCCACAAAAAGTTTTATAGGGAATATTTGTTTTAGTTGGTGTTTTCAAATATTTGATGTTTACTTTTTTTAACTGGTAAGGTGAAGAAATTATTTCGTTAAGCTCATTAAACTTATCAAGCTTTCCATCTATTTCGGCTTCGCTGAGTGCCTCTTCAACCAAATAATTTCTTGGAATTAAAATTGGATTACAACTCATCATCACATCTAAATATTCCTTACTTTTAACTCTTTTTTTCCATTCTCTTTTCCAATTATTAAACTCATCATCTTCAAACTCTTTATCGTCTGCATGATCATAATTCATTAGATTGCAAAATGTATTTGTAAAATCCGGTTTTTTTTGTTGCATCCATTTGATTAAGTTGTTGATGAGTTCTTCGTCATCTTCGCTTTGATCTTTAATACCTAGTTTTTTTTTCATCATTTGAAGCCATCTGTCCTTAAACAATGAACTAAAAGTGTTTAAAAGATTTTGAGCAATTTCAATTGATTTTTTCTCGTTTTCATCGATGAGTGGTAATAAGCACTCTGCTAGTCTCACTAAATTCCATTGAATTATTGAGGGTTGATTGGCAAAAGAATATCTTCCTTGAGTATCAATTGAGCTAAAAACTGTATTGGCATCATAATGATCCATAAAAGCGCAAGGTCCATAATCAATTGTCTCTCCTGATATTGTTGAGTTATCAGTATTCATGACTCCATGAATAAATCCAACACGCATCCATTCTACAATTAAGTTTATCTGATTTAGCATGACAGCTTTTATGAATTCAATCGCTATATTTTCGGAGAATTTTAGATCATTGAAATGTCTTTTTATTGAGAAATCTAGAAGAGATTTCATGCTCTGATAATCTTTGTGTGCTGCTAAAAACTGAAAAGTACCAATTCTTATGTGGCTGCTTGCTACTCGTGTTAAAATAGATCCTTTTAATGGAACTTCTCGGTAGACTTTTTCTCCGGTCTCAACAACTGCTAAACTTCTTGTAGTTGGAATACCTAAATAATACATTGCTTCACTAATTAAATATTCACGTAACATCGGTCCCAATGCAGCCTTACCATCTCCACCCCTTGAATAAGGTGTTCGTCCCGAACCTTTGTACTGAATATCAAATATTTCACCCTCTGGAGTCTTTTGTTCACCGACAACGTGGGCTCTACCGTCACCAAGAATTGTAAATTGCCCAAATTGATGCCCTGCATAAGCCTGCGCAAATGGCTTTGCACCATGGGGCAATTTATTTCCTGAAAATAAATTTGATAGGTCTTTTTCAGAGAACCCATTTAAATTTAGACCAAGTTTTTTAGCCAGCTTGTGATTAATAATGACGGTGCTTGGATTATTGACTGCATCTGGTTTTAATTCTGAGAAAAGTCTGTCAGATATTTGGGTATAACTATTTTGTAAATTCCACCCTGTGTCAGAAAGAGATACATTATTCTTCATTGTTGTTGTAAACTTAATTTAATTTTACATATATTTACATCAAAATGTTAATTCAAAAAGAACTTGAAATAGTAGTTGAAGGAAAAGGGCTCTATAATATTACAGATATTATAAATCAAGCTATTAGCAAACATAGAATATCAAAAGGTATCTGCACTATTTTTATCAAACACACATCCGCATCTCTAATTATTCAGGAAAACGCAGACCCTAACGTCCTTAAAGATTTAGAAAATTACTACGACAAAATAGTACCCGAAAACGATAATTATTTACATAGTGAGGAAGGTCCGGATGATATGCCTGCGCATATTAAATCTTCTCTGACCAACACAACACTGAGCATTCCAATTAAAGAAAAAAAACTTGATCTTGGCATATGGCAAGGAGTGTATTTATTTGAACACCGATATAAGAACAATGATCTTGGAATAAAAAGAATTATTTCAATGACGGTGATAGCCTAGTGGGGCATTCTAAATTTATCATGGCATGCTTTACAACTTGACCAAATTAAATTCTTTTGAGCCTCTTTTAATTCATCTCCTGTAAGGCTAGCAGCAATTTGAGTAAATTTTTTAACTTTGTCTGAAGTTTCAGTCATCAAAGCGTTAAATTCATCTTTTTGAAACCAAATAGTGGGTAATGCTTCAGTATCATAACCTGTTTTTGAATTGTCAGGAAAAAGATCAATGAGTTTATCGTAATTTGCGCTCATTTTTTCAGAGATCTCTATGACTTTATCATTATTACCTTTTGCTATTTCTGCAGACATTTTTTTTGCATGGCTATAATTTTGCTTAAATAATGATTTTCTTTCTTTTATAATTTTTCCATGGTCATCGGCATAACCAATAAAAACAAAAAATAGAGAAGCTAAAATTGATGAAAGCAGTATTTGAAAAATTATTCTCATATTTTAAATATATATTATGAAAATTAAAAATGACAATAGTACTTATGGTGTTCTTGCTCGACTCTTTCATTGGCTCACTTTTTTAATCCTATTATTTCAATTACCTTTAGGACTTTATTTAGACAATTTGGAGTTCTCTGAATTTAAATTAACAGTTGAAAATATACATATTATAATTGGTGTAAGTATTTTTTATTTAACATTACTCAGATTGATTTGGAAATTTTTGAATCCAAAGCCAATAACTTCAACTGTAAATAAATTACAATTAATAGCGTCAAAAGCAGTACATGGACTTTTTTATATTACTCTTCTTTTCATTACAATCAGCGGAATCTTAAAACTTTTACTTTCTGGCGAGGAAGTAAATTTTATAATTTCCAAGGTGTACATTGACTATTTTAACTATGAGCTTGCAGACCAATTCCACACTGTTCATGTTATTTCAGCTTATTTTTTAGTACTTCTTTTCACTATTCATTTAGGGGCTGTTGTGTATCATCATCTCATACAAAAAGACCCAATATTAAAAAAAATGCTGTAATCAACGATGACCGATAATCCTAATTTGTCTCAATTTCTTGATAGACTAGAAAAATTAACTGATGAAACTCGAACTGAAGCAAAAAATAAAAGGCACAAACTTGGATTAAGAACAGCGCGAGAAAATCTCGATCACTTGGTTGATGATCAAAGTTTTTTAGAGTACGGCGCTTTTGCAGTAGCGGCTCAAAGAAATAGAAGAAAGTATGAAGATCTCCAAGTTGATACCGCAGCAGATGGTATCATTACTGGATTTTGTAAAATCAATTCCGATCTTATTGGTGAGGAAAAATCTGATGCGGTCAGTATAGTTTACGACTACTCAGTGTTGGCAGGTACTCAAGGTTTTTTTCACCACATGAAACTTGATCGTATCTGTGAAAAAGCAAAAGAGTTTAAACTTCCAATAGTCATTTATACTGAAGGTGGAGGTGGAAGGCCTGGAGATACAGATGTAACAACATCTGTTGCTGGTTTGCATGTCCCATCTTTCGCACTCTGGGCAAGTTTGTACGGTAGATGTTTGAGAATTGCTATAAATAATGGATTTTGTTTTGCTGGCAATGCAGCTCTTTTTGGAAGTGCTGACATCAGGATTGCTACAAAGAATTCTTGGATTGGAATGGCAGGTCCTGCAATGATTGAAGGTGGCGGACTTGGAAAGTTCGATCCAAAAGAAATAGGACCGTCAGACATTCAAAAAAATAACGGCGTAATTGACTATGTTGCTGAAGATGAAAAAGAGGCAACTATTATTGCTAAAAAAATACTCTCATACTTTCAAGGAGACATTAAAGATTGGAAAGCTGATGATCAGAAGAAGCTAAGCAATATTATGCCCAAAGATAGACGATGGTCTTATCCAGTAAGAGACATTATAAAAATTATTTCTGATATTGAAGAATTTACTGAAATAAAACCTGAATATGGAAAAGGAATTGTTACGTGCTTTATTAGAATAGAGGGAAAGCCTTTTGGGTTATTGGCAAATGATAGTCAACATTTAGGAGGCGCAATTGACTCCGAAGGAGCTGACAAAGCATCTTCTTTTATTGAAATGTGCAGTGAATATGGTTTGCCGCTTATTTCACTGGTTGATACGCCTGGATTTATGGTGGGACCAAACAGTGAGAAAGAAGGGGCTGTTAGAAGAATGTCAAATCTTTTTAAGATAGGATCTAAAGTAAAAGTACCTTTAACAGCAATTTTTTTAAGAAAAGGATATGGACTTGGAGCTCAGGCAATGGTTGGCGGTAGTCTTCATGAACCAGTATATACGGCCGCCTGGCCAACAGGTGAGTTTGGAGCAATGGGGTTAGAAGGAGCTGTAAAGCTTGGGTTTAAAAAAGAGCTAGAAAAGATTGAAGATAATTCAAAAAGAGAGGAATTATTCAATAGTCTAGTCGAAAAACTCTATGATAAAGGAAAAGCCATAGAAGCTGCTGCTCACCTTGAAATCGATGCGGTAATTAATCCATCTGAAACACGAATTGTTATCTTAAAATCACAAAAGGCCTTTGTATGAGAAATTATGAATTGGATGACAATAAATATTA
The DNA here is from genome assembly GCA_902565955.1 of uncultured Pelagibacteraceae bacterium. GTDB lineage: Bacteria > Pseudomonadota > Alphaproteobacteria > Pelagibacterales > AG-422-B15 > CACNXQ01. The sequence continues at coordinate 9,274 of CACFGR010000002.1, forward strand.
CAAAGCAAGATTAGGATTGATCGTTCTTCAGAGCGATGAAACTATCGAGCAAGAATTCAGAACCATTCTTGATCAAAGTGTAACAATCAATCACTCACGCATTTACTGCGACAATATTGTAAGTAATGAAAATCTTGGACTTATGGAAAAAGAATTGCCAGCAGCATCTGCGTTATTACCTGATATCCGGTATGATAGTATTGGATATGCTTGTACATCAGGTGCAACAGTTATTGGCTCTGATAAAATTGAAAAACTTATAAATAAAAAACATAAATCGGCATTTGTAACTGATCCAATAAGAGCTGTAAAAAAAGCTATGAGTACGTTAGGCTGTAGAAAAATAAATTTTGTATCACCTTATCAAGAGTCGGTGACAAAATCTTTATGTGATCATTTGCATGCTAATGATTTTATAATTCAAAACCAAATTTCTTTTAATGAATCCGATGATAGGAATGTTGCAAGGATCTCAGATAAAGACAGCCTAGAAGCTATAATAGAAGTTGGTAAACAGGATTGTGAAGCAGTATTTATTTCATGTACTAACCTTAAAACATTTAAAATTATCAATAAAGCAGAGAAAATATTAGATAAACCAGTGATCTCGTCTAATCAGGCGATTAGCTGGCAAATGCTAAGAGAAGCTGGAATTGATAGTCCGGCTGGCCCAGGAATTCTTTTTTCAAAACATTAGCTAAGAGCTAACCAGATACCAACGCCCACCATTAAGAAACCTGCTAACCCGTTAATAAGTCTAATATTATTTTGTTTTTTTAACATAATGCCTAAAGCTTGACCTCCAGTTGCGTAAATCATAAGTGAAATAAACTCAATTATAAGAATAATTATTACAAGCGCTGACATTTGCGGGATTAAATTTGCTTCGTAATTAATAAATGCAGGGACCATTGCAATAAAAAATGCCCAACCTTTTGGATTCGCAACAGCAGTTATAAAACCTTGCATTGCTAACTTAAAAAAAGTTATTTCAAATGAGTGTGAACCATCCAAATTTAATGCTAGTGATCCTCTTGAGTTAATCATCTGATAACCAACAAACATCAAATAAAGACCTCCTCCATATTTGAAAACGGCAAATGCAATTGGAAAAGATGAGATGACCGCTCCACCTCCTACCACCGCTGTACCTGCCACAATTAAAACTCCTATTAATTCTCCAACCATCATTTTCATTGTATTTTTTACACCTATTGTAATTCCCATTGTTAAAGCAAGTGTCATGCATAAACCTGGAGTAATGGATATTATAAAAAAAACTGGTATGAAAAAGTAGAGTAATGAGAAATCAAAGATCATAAGAACGAGCAGTAGTGTTTAAGAGGGCAAAAAAAACGGGGCGCAACACAAACCCCTAAAGGTCTCCATTCCGCCCCGAAACTCGGCCTCCCGCCGACAAACTCCCCGAAGGGCTTTCGTTCTTTGTTCGTCCGATGAAAAAATATTAGCAAAAAGGAAAAATAATTTAAATAAGTTTTATTAAAAAAACACCTTATACGATGTGGATAAGTGGATAAATAGTTTTTACTATAAGAATCAATATTTAATAAAAAATACTTAATTATGATTCCATACCCCAAGATAAAGAATTCCATATTCTTTCATGAAAATAATAAATAGTTACCTTTGTAATAACTTCCAATGCAGCAATTAAACCGGCAGTTTCAAGAACTGAAAAATCTGATTTTAAAATTACTAAGTAACTGATTAAGAATGTATCTGCTGTTGCCGTTACTCTCCAGGTAAGAGCCTTTACTAATGATCTTTTTTTTGAACTGTTTGGCACAATATTTAATTAGTTATCTAATAAAGATTTTTCAAATGATAGTATCTTTATATTTGTTTAAAAATTAAACTATTGATTTAACTTGCCATTTTGACTAGTGGTGATTCTTTTATTGGAAAATGAACGATTGCAGAAGCAAACCCTAAAATAACACAAGCCCACCACATAATATCATAAGAACCATAGTAATCGTAAAATCTACCACCAAACCATGACCCAACAAACGAACCGACTTGGTGAGATAAAAAAGTAAAACCATATAGCATAGACATATACTTGGATCCAAAAATGACTGATATAATTCCACTGGTAAGAGGCACTGTAGATAGCCATAGTATCCCAAGAAGTGATGCAAAAATTAAAACAGTAATTTCAGTTTTAGGCAAAAAGATAAATACCAAGAACAGTAAGGCACGTAAAGTGTATAGAATTACTAGGAGATTTTTTTTGGACCTTAGGTCACCTAAGTGACCGAAAACAAGCGTACCTATTACATTAAATAAACCGATTAGTGCTAAGGACCAGGAACCAATCCACATGGGCAACGATAAATCATCAAGATATGCGGGTAGATGTGTTGCTATAAACGATATATGAAAACCACAAACAAAAAAACCAATTGTCAGTAAGACATAGCTTTTATTTGCAAAGGCTTCATTTAAGACAGATACTAAAGATCTATTAACTTCATCATCTTTTCCACTTATTGACGAATGCTTTGTTAAGACAAGAGAAAATAAAATCATAATGAGTGAAATAAAACAAAGATATAAAATTGATCTTTGCCAATCACTCATTTCAATTAAGAAGCCTGTAAGAGGAACTATTAAAAATTGACCCAGCGAACCTGCAGCCATTACTACACCTAGAGATAATGTTTGATATTTACCTGTTACAGCTTTTCCAACAGCCCCTAATATTACAGCTGTACCACATCCAGCGCATCCAAATCCAAAAATTACTTGTGAAATGATTAGAAGGAATGACCCTTCAACAAGTGACATCAAGTAAAGTCCAATTAAAAAGAAAATTACTCCTAATAGGCCAGCAACCGATGAACTATATTTATCCGCTATAGCACCAAAAATTGGGGATCCAATTCCAATCATTAGAAATTGTATTGCAATAGCAAACCCAAATACTTCTCTCCCAGTTTGTATATGCTCAGAAATTGGGATTAAATAAAGCCCGGAAGAATGTCTTATACCAAATGAGACAAGCAAAAGTATGCAGCCACCAATAATCACTAATGTTGAATATGAATGTCTAAATAACTGCATACTTTAATTTATATACTTCCAACGTCGAATTGATACTATAAATCATATGATATTTACAATTGTATACCTTCTGATTTTAGTGATGCTCCTATCCATGGTGATTTATAAACAGGTAAACAAAATTGAAAGTACAAGGGCATTTAACGAAAGAACAATGCTTGTCTTATGGCTTGTACTTGGGATGGTAGGTCTAATTACAGGTGGGCTTTAAATATATTTATCCATTACGGTAGGTATATGAGTAGCCATTAATAGCTGGAACTCCACCAAGGTGAGCATAGAGTATTTTAGATCCTTTTTTAAAGTAACCTTTCCTGGCTAAATCAATCATTCCTTGCATAGATTTGCCCTCATAAACAGGATCAGTTATCATAGCTTCAGTTTTTGCTGCCATACGAATTGCCTCATTAGTTTCTTCGCTCGGAACTCCGTATGCTGGATATGCATAGTCAGGAATTATTATTATTTCATCATCTCTAATTGTTCTTCCAAGTTCAACTAAATCAGCTGTATTGTCTACAATTTCTCTTACTTGCTTTACTAATTTATCCGGTGTACCCGATCCATCAATGCCTATAACTCTGTGTGCACGATCATCCTCTGCGAACCCAACGATCATCCCTGCCTGAGTTGAGCCAGTAACTACACACACAATGATGTAATCAAATTTTAATGACATCTCTTTTTCTTGCATTCGAACTTCTTCAGCAAATCCTACGTATCCCAGTCCACCATATTTATGCACAGATGCCCCAGCTGGAATTGCATAAGGCTTACCACCGCTATCTTTCACTGATTGAATTGCGTCTTCCCAACTTTTTCTAATCCCAATATCAAAACCGTCAGATACTAACCTGCTGTCTGCTCCCATCAAACGCGTCATTAAGATATTACCAACACGATCATAAACTGCATCTTCATGAGGAACCCAACTTTCTTGAACAACAACACACTTCATTCCGATTTTAGCTGCAGTTGCAGCTACCATTCTAGTATGGTTAGATTGAACACCGCCAATTGAAACTAATGTATCAGCTCCGGATGCAATAGCATCTGGAACAATGTATTCTAGTTTTCTTAGTTTATTCCCACCCATAGCCAGACCTGAATTACAGTCATCTCTTTTTGCATATATCTCAACATCAGCGCCTATTGCTTCAGTCAAACGCGGCAGATACTCAATTGGAGTCGGTCCGTAAGTAAGTGAATATTTCTCAAATTTATCTAAATTCATAGCTATCAGATTATAGAAAAATTTTTCAATGAAAATAACTTTAAAATGGCGGAAAGGATGGGATTCGAACCCACGATACGGTCACCCGCATACACGCTTTCCAAGCGTGCGCCTTCAACCACTCGGCCACCTTTCCTTATTCAACTTTTAAAGCAGCAATAAAGGCTTCTTGTGGAATATCGACCTTACCGTAAGTCCTAAGTCTCTGTTTTCCTTTTTTCTGCTTATCAAGTAATTTTCTTTTTCTATCAGTAGCTCCGCCACCATGTATTCTCTCAATAACATTTTTGCGGTAGCCCCTGACAGTTTCGCGAGCAATAATTTTTCCACCAATTGCTGCCTGGATTGGAATATGGAATTGATGACGAGGAATTAATTCTTTTAATTTTTCACATACTGCTCGACCTTTTTTTTCGGAAAAGCTTCGGTGAACAATGATAGATAGCGCATCTACTGACTCATCATTTACCAATATGCTTAGTCTTACCAAATCACTTTCAACATACTCATCAATCTCATAATCAAAGCTTGCATATCCACTAGAAATCGACTTTAAGCGATCGTAGAAATCAAAAACAATTTCATTTAAAGGTAATTTATAATTTAGAATTACTCTTGATCCAGAATAAGATAATTCTGTTTGCATTCCTCTCTTATCTTCACAGAGAGATATGATGCTACCTAAATATTCATCAGGACAAATAATTGTTGCTTTAATCCAAGGTTCAGAAATACTTTTAATTTTCATAACTTCAGGCATATCTGCTGGGTTATGTAATTCAAGTGAGCTTCCATCATTTAATACTAAATTGTAAATAACACTTGGAGCTGTGGTTATTAGATCCAAATTGAACTCTCTATCAAGTCTCTCGACAATAATTTCTAAATGTAATAATCCAAGAAAACCACATCTAAAACCCATTCCAAGAGCTGCTGACGTTTCTTGTTCGAAATGAAAACTGGAGTCGTTAAGCTTTAACTTTGCTAACGCATCTTTTAAGAATTTAAAATCTGCAGCATTTGTTGGAAATAATCCACAAAATACTACCGGCTGACTTGGCTTGAAGCCAGGTAAAGGCTCTGTTTGTTTATCGTTAGCTAATAGTATTGTATCCCCAACCTTAGTTTGTGCTACTTCTTTTATTGCAGCAGTTATAAAACCTAATTCACCAGTATTGATGTACTCGTTATCAATCATTTTTGGAGTGAAACAGCCAATTCTTTCAATTAAATGTTTTGTATTAGTTTGATGAAAACGAACCTCCATACCTTTTTTTAGAATTCCATCTATCACTCGAACCAATATTACAACACCTAGGTAAGCATCATACCAACTATCTACTAACATTGCTTTTAATTGTTTACTTTCATCACCTACCGGAGATGGTAATTCGTTTACAATATTTTCTAATACATCTTCAATTCCAAGACCTGATTTAGCAGAAATTTCAAGTACGTTACTGGTATCAATACCTAAAATATCTTCTATTTGTTTTTTTACTCTCTCGGGGTCAGCTGCTGGTAAATCTATTTTATTTAAAACAGGTATAATTACATGATCATTTTCTACTGCTTGATATAAATTAGCTAATGTTTGAGCTTCAACACCCTGACTAGCATCAACAACTAAAAGTGATCCTTCGCAAGCAGATAATGATCTGTTAACTTCGTAACTGAAGTCAACATGGCCAGGCGTATCAATAATATTAAGTGTGTACGTTTCGCCATTTTTCGCTTTATATTTTAATTGTACAGTTTGAGCCTTGATTGTTATTCCACGTTCTCTCTCAATATCCATTGAATCAAGTACCTGCGCTTTCATTTCTCGTTCAGAAAGCCCGCCACAGAATTGGATCAATCTATCTGCTAAAGTAGATTTTCCATGATCAATATGAGCGATAATAGAAAAATTTCTTATGTTTTTAGTGCCAGTCATAATATTTTTAGTTTAGGATCTAACAGTTCCGGAAGTAGACTTTTCCACAGATTCAATAATTTTTGAACTTATTTCAGAAATGTCATTTTCGGCAAGGGTTTTTTCGTTAGATTGTAATGTAACCTTTATAGCAATAGACTTTTTGTCTTTTCCCAAACTATCATCTTCAAATAAATCAAAGATCTCAACATTTCTAATTAATTCTTTATCCACCTTAAAGGCTGAAGTAATAACTTCATCACCTTTTACTTTTTTATCAATAACAAAGGCAAAGTCTCTTGTGACAACCTGAAAATCACTTAAGTTTAGTACAGGCTTGTTTGTATTTTTCTTTTCTGTGTTTGGCAGTTCATCAAGATATAATTCAAATATATTCGTTCTATTCTTAATCTTAAATTGTCCTGCAACTCTTGGGTGCAACTCTCCAAAATATCCGACAACAACCGAATTATTAATTTTTATCGAGCCAGATCTTCCGGGATGATACCACGAAGGACATTCATTAGAGATTGATATTTTTTTGTTACCTGGAATTAAATGATCAATTAAGGAAGTTAAATCTTGTTTAGCATCATATATATCAAATTCTGTCTGCTTATTTTTCCAAGACTTTTCTATCTTAATTCCTGATCTAATTCCACATGCAACGTTCAATTGATCCTCGGGAGATGTTGATCTGAACTGACTACCTATCTCAAAAATCGAGAAAGAATCAAAGTTTCTGTTCTTGTTTTTTTTAATTGCTTGAAGAAGATTAGGCAGAAGATTAGGTCTCAATATGTTCAACTCCTCTGATATTGGGTTTACAATTTTTAATTTATTAATATCGCCAAATACTTCACAATTTTTTGAGTCTGTGAATGAAAATGTTACTAATTCATCATATCCAATTGAAGCAATGAAGTGTCTTGTTTTCATTAACTTCTTTTGTGCGTAATTTAAGATATTGTGATTAATTTTACTTTTTGATCTTATATTGCTTGTCGGAATATTTTCATATCCTTTTATGCGAATAACTTCTTCACTTATGTCGGCTTCTCCATGAATATCTTGTCGCCAAGAAGGTATTGAACATTTAATAACATCTCCTTTTTGACTCGTCTCAATTCCTAAAGAACTAAGTATTGATATTAATTCTTTGTCTGATACTTCAAAACCAAGTCTTTTTGAAATATAACTACTAGAAGTTGATACCTCATTTTTATTTTCTTTGATATTTCCAGCCAACTCAACCTCACTGCACTCACCGCCGCATATTTCAAGAATTAGTTGAGTTGCAAGATCTATCCCTTTTAACGTTGAATTTGGATCAATGCCTCTTTCAAAACGATATCTTGCATCACTGAGAATTGACAAGTTTCTTCCCGTCTTGGCTGTGTTAACCTCATCAAATAAGGCGGACTCTAGTAAAACGTTTTTTGTCTCAGTACTGCAACCTGTGCTTTCGCCCCCCATGATCCCCCCTAGGCCTAGTACTTTTTTCTCATCCGCTATTACGCACATACCATTTTTTAGCTGATAATCTTTTTCATCGAGCGCTAGAAAACTTTCTCCATCATTTGCTTTGCGCACAATAATTTTGCCGTCTATTTTATCTGCATCGTAAACGTGAAGTGGCCGGTTCTCGTCATACATTACAAAATTAGTAATATCAACCAGCGCAGATATTGGCCTTAAACCTATTGACTTAAGTTTATTTTTAAGCCATTCCGGGCTTTCATTATTCTTTACATTTCTAAAATATCTTCCAGCAAAGGCCGAGCATATTTTATTATCTTTTATTTCAATTTTAATTGGTGATTTAAAGGAACCTTTTTCTCTAGATATTTTTCTCTCTAACAATTCCCCGATACCGGCTGAGGCAAGATCTCGAGCTATTCCCTTTACACCTAGACAATCTTGTCGATTTGGAGTGATACCAATTTCTATTACAATATCATTAAGGCCATAAATCTCTGAAAAAGATCTACCAATAGTTTCTTTTTCTTCGAGTCGAATTATTCCATCATGCTCATTTGAGATACCAAGTTCATATTCTGAACACATCATACCATAGGACTCTACCCCTCTAATCTTGGCAGCTTTAATTTTCATATGATTAACCGGAATAGTTGAACCAACTGGCGCATAAACCACCTTCATGCCTTTTTCTACATTTGGCGCACCACAAACTACATCAACCTTTTCTTTGCCAATATCAACTTTACATAGTTTTAATTTATCCGCATTTGGGTGTTTTTTTTCTTCAAGCACCTGTCCAACAATAAAATCCTGGTATGCTTTTCCCGTATCTTGAATATCTTCAACTTCAAGGCCGATAGAAGTGAGTTTCTTTTCAATTTCTTCGAAATGAGCATTTGTCTTAAGATGCTCAGTTAGCCAAGAATAACTAAATTTCATCTAGCTTAAGTCTCCTATGATCGAAGGTATGTTCAAAGGTGAAAAACCATAATGCTTATTCCATCTAAGATCACTATCAAAGAAAGTTCTTAAATCACTAATTCCGTATTTGAGCATTGCAAGTCTCTCTATCCCCATACCAAATGCATAACCTTGATATTCATTTGAATTAATATTTACATTTTCAAGTACGTTTGGATGAACCATTCCGCATCCTAAAATTTCCAACCAATCTTCACCCTCTCCAATAATTAATTGATTTCCTTTCTTAGTATATCCAATATCAACTTCTGCAGATGGTTCAGTAAACGGGAAATGACTAGGTCGAAATCTCATATTTAATTTATCAGTCTCAAAAAAAGTCTTGAGGAATATTTCTAAACAACCCTTGAGGTGGCTCATATTGCTTTCTTGATCTATTACTAAACCCTCAACTTGATGGAACATAGGAGAATGCGTTTGATCATTATCACATCTAAATGTTTTTCCAGGAGCAATTAATCGAATTGGTGGTTTTTGCTTTAACATACTTCTTATTTGAACTGGCGAGGTGTGGGTTCTTAGAACATTTGGCATTCCATCACTCTCAGTTTCTACATAAAAAGTATCATGCATTTGTCGTGCAGGGTGGTGTTCAGAAGTATTTAAAGCAGTAAAATTATTATAATCAGTTTCAACTTCAGGTCCTTCAGCAACAAAAAAATCTAAGTCGCCAAATATAGTTATAACTTCCTCTATAACCTGACTGATTGGGTGAATAGTTCCGTATGACTTTGAAGTAGATAGAGTGATATCTAAAGTTTCAGAGTTAAGTTTTTTTTCTAATTCCTCACTATTTAACTCTTCAGTCTTTGAAGCTATTATTTCTAGAACAGAGTCTTTAATTTTATTTAATTTTTCAGCATGCTTCTTTCTTTCATCACCAGAAAGACTGGCTAGCTCTTTCATTTCGAGAGAAATAATACCTTTCTTACCAAGAAATTTAATCCTAAATTCATTTATGCTTTCGATATTTGTAAATTTATCTGAAGCTTTTTTTATTTCAATTTCTAACTCTCTAAAATCTTTCATCGTAGAACAACAATATCAGATTTAGTTTTTTCTGTAATAATAATATGCTTGAGAATATGATGCCAACTGAATTATTTGGCTGAGGACTGAACTTGTTTTGCTAAATGCTCAAAAGAAGTAGGTTCATTCATAGCAAGATCAGCTAAAATTTTACGATCTAATTCGATGTTTAATTTTTTAAGACCATTCATGAAAACTGAATAAGAAATTCCATGTAATCTAGCTCCAGCATTTATTCTTTGGGTCCAAAGTGATCTAAACTCTCTTTTTTTCACTCTTCGATCACGATAGGCATACTGCATTGATTTTTCTACAGCTTGCTTTGCAACTTTAAAAGTATTCTTTCTTCTGCCTCTATATCCTTTGGCTTGCTTAATTACTTTTTTATGTCTTGCGTGTGCAGTAACTCCTCTTTTAACTCTTGCCATTATATCTTCCTATTTATTAAGCGTAGGGTAAAAACTTTTTAACTATTCGGGCATCTTGATCAGATAAAATTGTAGAACCTCTTTGGTTTCTTATCTGTTTATTTGTTCTTTTAATCATACCGTGTCTTTTTCCACTTTGATATGATTTAACTTTGCCAGAAGCTGTAAGCCTAAATCTCTTATTAGCGCCTTTTTTTGTTTTTAATTTACTCATATTGAATGAACGGTTTATAGACCCTAGGTAAGAAAAAATCAAAAGTTTTTTATTAATGATAAGAATTAACTGCTGCTGCTAATTTGCAGTGAAAATCATGGTAAATTGGCGACCTTCAAGTTTTGGCTCTTGCTCGATTTTACTTGTCGTACCCATTGTTTCTCGAATTCTCTCCATCAAATTTTCAGCAATATCATGATGTTCAAACTCTCTACCTTTAAATCGGATAGTAAATTTTACTTTATCGCCTGCAGCGATAAATTTTTGAGCAGCCTTTACCTTGAAGTCGTAATCGTGAACATCAATTCCCGGCCTCATCTTGATTTCTTTAATTGTAATTTCTTTTTGTTTTTTCTTGGACGTACTAGCTTTTTTTTGGGCCTCATATTTAAATTTTCCAAAATCAAGAATTTTGCACACAGGGGGGTCAACTTGTGGAGATACTTCAACTAAATCAAGGCCTGCATCTGAAGCTTTTTGCATCGCCTCATCAGTATTAACAACCCCTAAGTTGTTACCTTTTTCATCAATTAATCTTACAGTGGAAGAAGTTATAAATTCGTTTATGCGAAACTTTGGACCTTTAGTAGATAGCTGGGCTCTATTATTTTTTCTTTGAAGTGCTATTTTAATCTCCTTTGTCTATTGATGAGACGGCATCATACATTTTTTTTGAAAAAAATCATTTAATTTTTCAAATTTAATTTTTTCTTGTTTATCATTACCAAACTCCCTCAATGTTACAGTATTGTCTTCCATTTCGTTCTTACCTAGGATCAATTGATAAGGTATTTTTTTTAGAGAGTTTTCTCTTATTTTGTAGCTTATCTTCTCATTTCTTAAGTCCTTTTCAACTCTAATACCTTTGTTTTTAAGAGATAAAAATACTCTCTCTGCGTATTCGTTTATGTCAGATGTAATTGGTGTAACCACAGCTTGTATTGGCGCTAACCAAAGTGGTAAATTGCCAGCATAATGTTCTATCAAAATTCCTGTAAACCTCTCTAAAGATCCAAACAATGCTCGATGTAACATTACTGGATTATGCTTTTGACCATCTTCTGCAACATAATGACCGCCAAGTCTCTCAGGCAAGTTAAGATCAACTTGTAATGTTCCACATTGCCACTCTCTACCAATGGCGTCCTTTAGAATAAATTCTAATTTTGGACCATAAAATGCACCTTCACCTGGATTTAAAGTATATTCTAATCCTGTAGCTTCCATTGCCTCACGAAGAGCAGCCTCAGATTTATCCCATACGTCATCATTACCGACTCTTTTTTCAGGACGGTCAGAAAATTTAATTGATACATTTTCAAATCCAAAATCTTTATAAATACTTAAAACTAAATCGCATACCTTTTTGCTTTCTTCAGTAATTTGGTCTTCAGTGCAAAATATATGTGCGTCATCTTGTGTAAATGCCCTGACTCTCATTAAACCATGAAGGGCACCCGATGGCTCATATCTGTGAACTTTTCCAAACTCAGCAACCCTTAACGGTAAATCTCTATAACTCTTCAGTCCTTGCTTGTATACTTGTACACAACCAGGACAATTCATTGGTTTAAGAGCATAAACACGTTCTTCCCTTGCTTCTGTGGTAAACATATTATCACCAAATTTTTCAAGGTGTCCGGATCTTTCCCATAATGACTTATCCATAATATCGGGAGTGTTAATTTCTTCATACCCAGCCTCTTCTTGTCGGTGACGCATGTAATCTATAAGTGTCCTGAATAATGTCCAACCTTTTGCGTGCCAAAAAACTGAACCTGGAGCCTCTTCTTGAAAATGAAATAAATCTAGCTCTTTGCCAAGTTTTCTATGATCTCTTTTTTCTGCTTCCTTTAACAAATTCAGATAATTTTCAAGATCTTCTTGTGTTTCCCAAGCTGTGCCGTAAATTCTTTGAAGCATTGGGTTATTTGAATCACCTCGCCAGTAAGCTCCTGCTACTTTTGTTAATTTAAATGCTTTTCCAATTTTGCCTGTTGACTCTAAATGTGGTCCCTTGCAAAGATCAAACCATTCACCGTGATAATATACTTTAAGTTCTTCACTTTCAGGCAAGCCTCTAATGATCTCTACTTTATAGTTTTCACCTTTATCGGAAAATAGCTTAATCGCATCTTCCCTGCTCATTACTTTAAATGAAGTCTTTTCGTCCCGATTTACAATTTCTTTCATTTTCTTTTCGATCGTTCCGAGGTCTTTTTCAGTAAACGGCTCTTTTCGGTCAAAATCATAATAAAAACCATTTTCGATTACAGGACCGATGGTAACCTGTGCATCAGGAAATAACTCCTGAACAGCCATAGCCAATACATGGGCTGTATCATGCCTTAAAATATCAATAAATGTTTCGTTGTTACTCATAGAGCTTAAGTATTATATCATGTATCTATAAATGAGAATCTATTTTATCGAAGACTTCTTCTATACTTATATTACTTATATTCTTGGAAGAAATTGATAAAAAACTGCCTGTTTCAATGCTTACCTTCTCTGGTGTAATATGGCCGCCAAATAATGCTAAACCTCTGCAACCTAAGTGGGCAGCTAAATGTGCAGGTCCTGTATCATTTGAAATTACATATTTCGCACCTACAAGCAATTTTGCTAGTTGAAAAAAATTTGTTGGCTGATTGTTATGTAAACACAACTTTACATTATATTTTCTTGATGCTTTTATTTCCCCTGGTCCTGGAGCAATAACGATATCCATATCAGAAAACTTTAATTTAAACTTTGAAATGAGCTCTTGATAGTAAGGCCAGATTTTTTGATGGTGTTTAGGAGAGCAAAAAGGAAATAAGACTATGTAGTTTTTTTTGATTTCAGAAGAAATTTGAAAGTCATTATCAACCATCCAAGAGACTTGTGGTTTTTCTGAAAACTTGGTATCTATTTTTGCTCTTGATAGTTGTATTTTAAATCGCTCTAAGATACTTTTTTTATCAAAATCTTCTTTTGTCTCGTTCAATCTTAAAATTGTTCTCGAAGAAATCCACTCAGATGATGACAGATACTTTCGATAAAATTCAGTTCGATAGGAATTTTGTAAATCAAAAACTCTTTCAAATTTGTATTGAGTGAATAATTGCTTTAACCGATATAAATAGATGAAATTCCATCGAGACTTTCTCTTATCTAAAATTACTTCATCAACAAAAGGGCACTTACTAAAATAATTATTAAATGCCGGTGTCGTTAAAATGTATATTTTATATTCTGAGTAATACTCTCGGATATCTCTTAAACATCCATTTATTTGAATAATATCCCCAAAAGAACCGTGTTTAATGACCAAAATATTTTTTACCATTTAATTTATAACTTCTTCGTAAAAATTTATTGTCTCCTCACACATTTTAATTTTTGAATATTTTTCTCTTACATGTGAAATGCATGCTTCTGAAGTCTTATCTGATTTATGTTTTTCATTAGAAATTGCATCAATTATTTTTTCACATAGATCCTCAGAGTTATTGTTTTCAAATAAGTAGCCTGTTTCGCCATCTTTCACAGTCTCGACTGACCCTCCATGATTTGACGCTATTACAAATTTACCCATTGCTTGGGCCTCGACAGAAATTCTGCCAAAAGCTTCTGGATCTGTTGACGCAGATATTACTAAATCAGCCAGACTATAAAAATTATTTAAATCATTCCTGGGGCCCACAAAATGAAGAGATTTTGCAAGGTTGTGTTCGTTTGCAAAATTTTTTAATGAAGTCTTAAGTTTATAATTTTCATCGGGACCAACAAAAATTATCTCGAATTTATGATTTGTTTTTTTAAGAATACTAGAAATCGCTTGAAGAAGAAGTTTATGTCCCTTCCATCCCGTTAATCTTCCAGCAAGAAGAATCTTAATTGCATCATTATCAATATTGAATTCTTTTATAATTAATTCTACTTCCTGAGTTTTACAGTTACTTGGATCAAAAAAATCCAGATCTATGCCTCTAGCAATAGTTCTAATATTATAATTTTTAGTTGGGTAACAATTATTTATATGATTATTAATAAATTCTGAAATTGCAATTGTTCCATTTGTTTTTAACATAATAGAGTTATAGTATTTTTTTAGTGAGTTACTAAAATTGTATGTACCATGAAATGTTGTGATAAATTTTGCGCCAGTTACAGCACATGCAAAGTATGAGCTCCATGCAGGTGCTCTACTTCTAGCGTGAACAATTGTTATATTTAGTTTTTTAATAAGTTGTATAATTTTAATTGTATTCAAAAAAATTTTAAGTGGGTTTTTAGAGTTAACGGGGGCATAAAAAACTTTTTCATTAGAGTCTTTTACTTCTATTGATTTAGGCCCTGAATGAGTAAGAATATAAGAATTATAGTTCTTCTCTAACAAAAAATTTGCAACATCAACACATCCTTGAGAAGCACCACTTACATCAAGATTAGGTATTACTTGTAATACGCAAATTTTTGATTGCATATAGTATTTCTAATAGTTAAATGATTAATAGTAAATCATTATGCAAAATAAAATTAATTACATCAATTCTTCTTTTGATGAACAAATCGCTTACTCAAAAGATGATCTAAAATCTCAAACAACAATTTTCTTCTTTGGAGGGTACAGCTCAAGCATGGATGGAACTAAGGCAACTGCTTTAAGTAAATGGTGCATTGAAAATAAATTGAATTTTTTGAGATTTGACTATTCCGGCCATGGCGTGTCAAAGGGTAGATTTGAAGATGGCGGAATTAGTAAGTGGTCAACAGAGGCGAGTGAAATATTTGAAAAATTTAAATCAAATAAAAATATTATTATCGGTTCGAGTATGGGTGGATGGATTTCTTTGATCGTATCTAAGCAAAAATCAAATTATGTGCATGGTCTAGTAGGCATAGCATCAGCACCAGATTTTGTTGTAGGTGAATGGAATAGGCTAAGTGTTGAACAAAAAAAACAAATTAAGTCTGAAGGTAAAATTATAATTAATTGGGATAAGTACGCTGAAGATTACACCATAACTTATAAATTTCTTGAAGATGGAAAAAAAAATATGCTCTTAACAAAGCCAATAAATATCTTTTGTCCTGTAAGGCTTCTTCATGGAAGGAAAGATCAGGTAGTAAGCTTTACAACCTCTGAGAAAATTATTGAATTATTGGAAAGTAAAAATAAAAAACTAACAATTATTGAAGATGGAGATCATAGTCTTTCAAGAGAAACTGATCTAAATACTTTATACAAAAATATCGAAGAATTATTATAATGAATTCAACTCTTAATAATTATTCACTTTTGGTATTTCTTGGTGCTGTTTGGGGAGCCTCTTTTGTAGCAATAAAATTTTGCAACTTTATGTTTAATCCAATTGAAATAGGTTTTTTTAGAACATTTATTGGGGCGATTTTTCTTCTTTTAGCAGTTATGTATAGAGCAGGAAACCTTCAGCTTTTTAAAGAAAATACTTTTACTTACGCAATCATTGGATTATTTAACGCCGCAATCCCTTTCACTTTGATCCCTTACGGATTATTAACTCTGCCTAGCAACATAGGTGTCATTATAATGTCAGCTAACCCTTTTCTTGCATTGATATTGGCACATTATTTTACAGATGATGAAAAATTAAACCTTAGAAAAATGATAGGAACTATAATTGGTTTTTCTGGAGTTGTCTTCGCGGTTGGCGTGCAAGTTTTTGTAACTGATATGTCAAGTTTTATCGGCGCTCTAGCGATTTATTTAGCGGGTTGTTCATATGTGGTATCAAATTTAATTATTCGAAAAGTTTCAAACTTGCCTTCCGATATGGTTACGATGAATACGCTCGCATGGGGAAGTATATGGCTTATTCCATTGATGCTATTATTTGCTGAACCAATAAATTATGAAATGAATCTTACGGCGATTTCTGCATTGTTTTATTTAGGCATAATTCCAACTGGCCTAGCATTTAGCCTGAGACAAATATTGATTAGAACTGCGGGAACTACTTTCATGATGCAGGTGGCATACTTAATTCCTGTTTTTGGAATATTTTATGGCTGGGCATTAATGAATGAACCACTGAAATTTTCATTATTAATTGGTGTTATACTTGTAGTAATTGGGATCGCAATTAGTAGATTACAAGTTGAGTCAAATACAGGAATTTAATTATTTAAATTAATGATTTGATTATAACCTTCTTTATATGAGGGATATTCTAAATAAATACCAAGTTCTTCTTTGATAAGCCTGTTGCTCACTTTTTTATTTTCAGAAAAAAAACTTTCTATTTGTTCTTTTTTACTTAACGTTTCATAAAGAACTTCATTGGGTATGATAATTGAAATCTTTTTTGATATATAGTCAATCACATCATCAAGAGTCGACGGATAGTCGTCAGCAATATTGTATATAGAAATAGGATTCGGTTTGTTCATTGAAGCTAAAATAATATTTGTTAAATCATTGATGTATATTCTTGAAAAAAAATGTCCCTTTTTTATTATTCTTGTGAAATTTCGAGATTGAATTCTACCAAGAATATTTCTTTCTGGTCCATATATGCCGGCAATTCTAAAAATATGTAAGGGTAGATTATATTTTTTAGATAACTGACTCCACTGATCCTCTGCAAGCTGGCGGCTAATTCCTCTTTTAGACTTAGTAAGTAATCTTGAGGTTTCACTCACAAATTGGCCGTCATGATCGCCATAAACACTGGTAGCTGATAAGTAGCCAATCCATTTAAGATTAATTAATTCATGTAAATTAAAATTTATATTTTTTAAAAAAATATCACCACTTTGATCTGGTGGCACAGATATAATTAAATGAGTTATTTCATTTTTATATTTATCGAGAATTTTTAGGGTCTTCGAAGGGTCAATGATTCGAATGTTTTTTTTATTAATTTGTGAACTATTTAGACTTCGAGAAGTGGCAAAAATTTCTTTATCACTTACCATGCTTGCAAGATGTTTGGCTGTATATCCATAACCAAATATAAAAATCATAAGTTTAATTTAACCATTCTTCTTGGACATTTTTATTTTTTTCAAGAGCGAAATATTTTTTTTTATAGTTTTCAATATGATTACTATCAATCACTTGCTTTAATGACCAAACAGCCATTGCTCTTACAGTAGAAGATTCATCTTCTAAAAGTGACTCAATATCTTTCTTGTATTTTTTTTCTTTACTATTTCCAACTGCGATCAATACGTTTCTTAAAAATCTATCCCTACCAATCCTTTTAATGCTGGATTTAGAAAACTTTTTTCTGAAATCTTCATCTGTTAAACTTAACAAATCACCTAAATCAGGCTTGATAAGATCATCTCTGGGATAAAAACTAATTTCTTTAGATTTTTTTGCAAATTTATTCCAAGGACAAACTGCTAAACAATCATCACAACCATAAATTCTATTTCCAATTAGTTTTCTCATATTTTTATCTATAATTCCTTTATGTTCTATTGTTAGATATGAAATACATTTAGTAGCATCTAATTTGTAAGGCTCAACAATTGCACTAGTTGGGCATATATCAATACAGTTTGTACATGAACCACAATGATCAATTTCTGGATGAGTATTATTTATTTTTTTATCAACAAAAATTGATGAAAGAAATAACCATGATCCAAAGTCTTTTGAAACTAGATTTGTATGCTTACCTTGCCAACCAATGCCGCCTTTCATAGAAATAGGCTTTTCCATAACAGGAGCTGTATCCACAAAGTATTTAAAACTACAATTAAGCAACTTTGAAATTTCAAATGAAAGACTTTTCAATTTTTTTTTAATTATTTTATGATAATCAGTATTTCTTGAGTAAACAGAAATTATACCCTTATTTTTTTCAGACAATAACTCAAGCGAATTACATTCAAAATGATAGTTGATCCCAAGAACAATTATTGACTTAGCTTCATCCCACAAAACATTTGGATTTGACCTAAAATTAGATCTTTTCTCCATCCATGCCATTTCGCCATGATGATTTTTTTTCAAGAACTCGTTTAACTCTTTTTTAAAATTCAAGTTCGGGTTTATATCAACAACACCAAAAGTATCAAAACCATGAAGTTCTATTAATTTTTTTAGTTCATTACTCTTATCTAGTTGACCTTCTTCAACTGATTTTTGAAGCTTAATGGCTGAGGAAGAATGTTTACTATCTCTTTTGGACATACGTGTATAAATTTTTGTATTTCAGTTTCCCAGTTGTCTAATATGCTTTTCGCGTGAAGACTTCCCGTATTTTGATAATGTGAAAGAATAATTTGGTTAAGTTCATTTGTCCAATAATCAGATGCTATAGTATCAAAAATTAGAGTTTCAGCGTTAACTCTCTGATTAAATTTTTTATCCTCATCATAAATAAAAGCCATGCCTCCTGTCATTCCCGCTCCGAAATTATCTCCAGTTTTTCCAAGCACAACAACAATGCCGCCAGTCATGTACTCACAGCCGTTAGAGCCACATCCTTCTACAACTGTAATCGCCCCTGAATTCCTAACGGCAAACCGCTCACCTGCTTGCCCAGCGGCATATAACTCTCCTGAAGTAGCACCGTAAAGAACTGTATTTCCGATTATTGTATTTTCATTTGTAACTAAATTACTATTCTTATGAGGTCGAATTGAAATAGTAGCACCAGATAAACCTTTACCAACATAGTCATTTGAGTCTCCATAAAGATTTATTTTTAGTCCTTTAATAGCAAAAGCTCCTAGCGACTGACCCGCAGACCCCGTTAGATTGATGGTTAAATGCTCTTTGTTAACTTCTCTATCTTTGAAAGTTCTGTATATAGTCGAAGATAATCTTGTACCAACAGCTCTATCGGTATTTTTAATGGGATAGTTTAGTTCAGTTTTTTGACCTGTTTGTAAAAATTTAGATGCATCCTCAATAATTTTTTGGTCAAGTGTTGACCCAACGTCATTGATAATGGAGTGGTTAAAGTATTCTACGTTTGGATCCTTTTCCGCTTGAATGAGCAATGAATTAAGGTCTAAGTCATCTAAATGAGTTGACCCCCTTGATATTTGATACAAAAGGTCAGTTCTTCCAATGATTTCGTTTAGGCTTTTGAATCCAAGTTTTGCTAAGATCTCTCTTACCTCTTCAGCTATATAACTAAAAAGGTTAACCACTTTTTCAGGGCTACCTGAAAATCTCGCCCTTAAGTCCTCATCTTGAGTACAAACTCCAACTGGACATGTGTTTGAGTGACATTGTCTTACCATTATACAGCCCATCGCAACGAGTGAAGTTGTGCCAACACCAAACTCCTCGGCGCCCATAATTGCAGCAATTACAACGTCACGACCTGTTTTGATACCTCCATCAGTTCTAAGCACAACGTTTTGCCTTAAGCCGTTAAGTGTCAAAACTTGATTCACTTCTGTTAAGCCCATTTCCCACGGGATACCCGCATATTTAATACTTGTTTGAGGACTTGCTCCAGTTCCACCATTATGTCCTGAAATTAAAATGACGTCAGCTTTAGCCTTCGCAACACCTGCCGCTATTGTTCCAATTCCAGATGACGCTACAAGCTTTACACAAACTCTAGCATCTGGGTTTGCCTGTTTAAGATCATAAATAAGTTGAGCAAGATCTTCTATTGAATAAATATCGTGATGTGGTGGAGGGCTGATTAGTGTAACACCTTCTGTTGAGTGGCGAAGCTTGGCTATCTCAGCAGTTACTTTAAATCCAGGAAGCTGACCACCTTCACCAGGCTTGGCTCCTTGTGCTATTTTAATTTCTATTTCCTCACAGTTATTTAAATATTCAGTTGTTACACCAAACCTTGCAGAAGCTACTTGTTTTACTCTTGAGTTAGCACTGTCTCCATTATTGAGAGGCTTCGATCTTTCAATCGATTCACCTCCTTCGCCTGAACAAGAAGCACCTCCGATCCGGTTCATTGCTATTGCTAGTGTTTCATGGGCCTCCTTTGAAAGTGCTCCATGTGACATACTTCCTGTACCGAAGCGCTTTCTGATAGACGTTATTGATTCCACTTCGCTTAATTCTATTGAACTTTCACTTTCTTTAAACTCGAGCAAATCTCTAATATTGATTGGAGCAAAGTTGCTCATGGAGTTTGAATATTTTTTAAACATTTCATAAGAGTCATCTGCCACTGCTGTTTGTAAAAGGTGTATCAACTTTCCTTCATAAGCATGAGTTTCACCACCGTTTCTGTACCGATATATACCACCAATTGGCAATGTTTGTACGCTATCCGAATACGCATAATTATGAAGATCGGTTAGTTTTTTTTCAATTCCGGACAAACCAATGCCAGACATACGGCTTTGTACACCAAGGAAATATTCATTAACCATTGAACGGCTCAAGCCAACAGCTTCAAAATTAAATCCGCCCCTGTAAGCACTGATAACTGAAATTCCAAGCTTAGACATAACCTTGAGTAAGCCTTGGTCTACTGCTTTTTTATATCGCTCGACACATTCCTCGTAAGATAAATTTCCAAACAGTCCTTTTTGTTGTCTTTCATAAATACAGTCCAATGCTAAGTAAGGGTTTACGGTCGTGGCACCAACACCAATGAGAACAGCAAAGTAATGAGTATCTAGACACTCTGCAGACCTTACGTGCAATGATACAAAAGATCTTATACCTTTCCGTGTCAAATCTGTGTGAACAGCGGCGGTGATCAATATCATTGGTAAAGATAATTTGTCATGATCTGCACTAATATCAGATAGTACGATATGAGACTTTCCACTTAATACTGCAGTCTCTGACTCGAATTGAATACGCTTTATTTCCTCTTTTAAATTAAAGTTACTCTTATGAACTGTGCAATCAATCACAGTAGTGGATTCTTGTCCTCGAGCAGAAATCTTTTTGAACAATCCATTTGTTATAAATGGACTATCAATTACAAAAACATTTTCTTCATACGGATTAGGAGAAAGAATATCCTGCAAATTCCCAAATCGAGTTTTTAAGCTCATTCTGCTTTGCTCTCTTAGACTGTCAATTGGAGGATTTGTTACCTGACTAAATTTTTGTCTAAAAAAATGGGACAATGGTCGATACTTGTCCGATAACACAGCAACAGGAGTATCATCGCCCATGCTTCCAGTAGATTCCTTGGCATCACTTACCATTGGATGAAGAATAAGCTCTAGTTCTTCCATTGTGAAGCCAGCCGCAATCATTCTCTTTCTTAATTTTTCAGCTTCTATAACTGTCGTTTCTCTTGAAACTGTTACTCTTTTGTCTAGTCGGATTATTTTTTTGACATACTCTTCATACGGAGCTTCTTTCGCAAGATAGTCTTTTAAATCAGAGTTACGATAAATTTTACCTTCCTTCAAATTTATTCCTATTATATCTCCAGGGCCCAGCCTGCCTTTTTCAACTATCTTTGACTCATCAACTCTGACCATTCCTGTTTCAGAGCCAACGTATATTATTTTATCATTTGATACAGAGTACCGCATTGGCCTTAAGCCATTTCGGTCCATCCCACCAATAATCCAATTTCCATCAACTGCAGCTATTGCGGCGGGTCCATCCCATGGTTCAACAATGGCGTTTGAAAACTCATACATATTTCTATGCTCAATTGGCATCAGTTCACTTCTTTTTGACCATGCCTCAGGAATTAGAAGTGTTTTAACAAGAGGGACTGATCTTCCAGCTCTAACATATAATTCAAACGCAGCATCTAAGGCGGCAGAGTCAGAAACATTTTTTTCTATAATTGGTTTAACTTGTTCACTATCATCACCAAAAATTTCTGATGTAATTCTTGTTTGATGATTTCTCATCCAGTTTGTATTTCCGGAAATTGTATTTATCTCGCCATTGTGAGCCAACATTCTAAATGGTTGCGCCAAACCCCAGGATGGAAAGGTATTTGTGGAATATCTTTGATGAAACACTGCATAAGAAGACACAAAATTATTATTAGCTAAATCAGGATAGAATATGGAAAGTTGTTCAGCTAAAAATAGCCCCTTGTAGATGATTGACTCAAAACTTAAAGAGCATACATAAAATCCATTAATTTGCTGTTTTGCTATTCTCTTTTCAAGTCGACGTCTTACTAAGTATAATTCTTTTGAATAATCAAAATTACTTTCTCTTTCAATGTTATTAACGAACATAACCTGCTCAATCTCAGGTCTAGTCGAATTAGCTTTTTCACCAATAACACTGTTATTAATAGGCACTTGTCTCCAACCATATATGTAGTATCCATGATCAAGAAGTTCCGATTCGATTATTGTTCGACATTTTTCTAATGCTGCATAGTCGTTTCTTGGCAAAAACATCATACCAATGCCTAGAGGCTCATCTCTTTTTTCATGACCAGTTTTAACAATCTCGTCATCAAAGAAGTTTATAGGTATTTGCGTAAGTATGCCGGCACCATCCCCTGTCTTACCATCAGCATCAACGGCACCTCTGTGCCACACAGCTTTTAGCGCATCGATACCCCCCTCTACAACTTCTCTTCTTTGCTTGCCATCAACTGATGCTACAAAGCCAACACCACATGCATCGTGCTCTTGTTTAGGACTATAAAGGTGCCCTTCTTCCAAAACTTGCTTATTTTTTCTGTATCTATTTAAATCTGAGCTCATGATGCTTTAACCTTATTAACCTCTGCCAGTTTTTTAGCTTCGATATAACTGTGTATTGAATTGGCCACATCTCGACCATCCCTTATTCCCCAAACTACTAATGAAGCACCTCGAACAATATCCCCTGCGGCAAAGACTCCATCAATATCAGTCATCATAGTATTGAAACCAACTCTTATTGTGCCCCACTTTGTCACTGGTAAGTCTTTAACATTGAAAAGTGCAGGTAAATTTTCAGGAGAAAAACCTAGAGCAGCTATGACCATATCAGCCTTCAAATTAAAATCAGATCCATCTATTTGTTGAGGTGTTCTTCTTCCATCGATATCAGGCTCACTCAATCTCATTTTGACGCATTCAATTTGGTAACCATTTTTTATGACATTCATATTAATTGGGAGAGATTGCCACATGAATTCGACACCTTCCTCTTCAGCATTATTTACCTCTCTTGCAGAACCAGGCATATTTTCTTTATCTCTACGATATAAACATTTCACAGATTTAGCCTTTTGTCTTACAGCAGTTCGTACACAGTCCATTGCTGTGTCACCGCCACCAATGACCACAATGTCTTTACCTTTTGCATCCAACTCACCTTCATCAAATTTCTTAACTTCATCTCCAAGTCCTTTTCGATTAGATGCGGTTAAGTATTCTAATGCTGGAATTATGTTACTTGTACTTTCACCCAGGATAATTTCTTTGGCTTTATAAACACCTGTAGCTATTAAAACTGCATCATGTTTTTTTTGAAGGCCTTCAAATTTTATGTCTTTTCCAATCTCAACATTAAGATGAATATTAATTCCAGAGTCTTTTAAGTATTGCATTCTCCTTTGAACGATATCTTTTTCTAATTTAAAATTCGGGATACCGTAAATTAATAATCCACCGGCTCTATCGTAACGATCATAAACATGTACCTTGTAACCTTTTTTTCTAAGCTCTTCTGCTGCTGCTAGTCCTGCTGGTCCTGCACCAATTACACCTATGCTATTTTCTTTTTCTATATTCTTATCAACCTTGAGAGGAGTAACCCATCCATTCTCAAATGCATTATCTGTTAAATATTTCTCTACTGAGCCAATTGTTACGGATCCATGTCCTGATTGCTCGATTACGCAATTACCTTCACATAATCTATCTTGAGGACAGATCCTACCACATATCTCAGGCATATTATTTGTACTTGATGAGATTTCATAAGCCTCTTCCAACCTGTCCTCTGCGGCAAGCTTTAGCCAATCAGGTATATGGTTATGAAGTGGACAGTGAACAGTGCAATATGGAACGCCACATTGAGAGCATCTGCTAGACTGCTCTTTCGCGCTGTTTTTAATGAAATTATCATAGATTTCTCGAAAGTCTTTTTTTCTATCTTTTGATAATCTCTTATCAGGATACACTTGATTCAGATCAGTAAATTTAAGCATAACTTTTAATTATGTCATAATTATTGACATATATAGAATCCTATTAATAAATTAAATTGTCTTATATCACTCTAATAATATATTAATAGTCATTCATTATGACATAAATAGAACTTTTGCTTGCCTATTTGGCGTAAAACTCTATTTTTTTTCATATCTGTTATGCATATTTTTCCAGTAGTTATTCTAGCAATTATTCAAGGAATTACAGAATTCCTGCCAATTTCAAGTTCAGCTCACTTACTTATTACTGCAGAAATGATGAATATAAGAGAAAATTTATCTCTGGATATAAGCCTTCATTTAGGCACTTTGATGGCTGTATTGATGTATTTTAGAACTGAAGCGCTTAACTTCTTTAAATTTATGATGCCTTTCCTTAAGTCGAACAAATTATCCAAAACAAAGATGAATCAAAATTTGATTATTGCATCATTGCCAATAATTTTTATTGGTGGCTTAGCTTATATATCTGGTTTTGCTGAAATCTTTAGAAATCTAAAAATTATAGGTCTATCAACTATAGTCTTTGGTTTAGCACTTTATTTTGCGGATATTAGATCCAATAAGAAAAGTCTTAAAGTGGAAAATCTATCATACAAGAAATCTCTTGTTGTTGGTTTTTTTCAAATTTTTGCAATTATTCCTGGTGCTTCAAGAGCAGGTGTAGTTTATACGGGTTCAAGAATAGTTGGTTTAGATAGAGTCGAGGCTGCAAAATTTTCAATGCTCTTATCAATACCTGTAATACTAATATCGACCTCAATTCCTGTTATTGAAATAGCGAATGACTCAATTGCAATAGATTTTTTATATTTATTTTCTGGTTTTATTATTTCTTTCATTACAGCATACTTATCAATAAGTATATTGTTGAATTGGGTAAAAAATAATTCGATGATACCATTTGTAATTTATCGAATAATACTTGGATCGATAATTTTGATTTATTTCACTTAAACTATGAAATATATGTGCTGATAATACTACGTGGCGAACTTGGTTCAATTCCTAATTTTTCTAGGTTAAATTCAGTATTTGAGATGGTATTGTCTTTTCTTAGAAGTTTTACTTGATCAAACGTTATAAGTGGGGAGGGTAAGGGCAGCATCATAAATGCAATAAAGTTTGCAAAAGACAATGGAACTGGAACTATTAGCCTTTTAATTTTTAAAGTGTCTAAAATTAATTGGTATATTTCTTTCAGACTCATTTTTTCTGGTCCACCAAATTCAAAAATCTTACCATTATATTTATCATCCAAAATAAGTCTGTTTATAGCTTTGGCGATATCTTTAACATAAACACATTGGTATTTGTTATTAGCGAACAACGGTACAACTGGTAAACTTTTTAATAATTTGGCTTGAACTGAAAAGAAACCGTCACCAGGTCCAAAAACTATTGATGGTCTAATTATTATTGTGTTGGGATAACTCTTTTGAATATTTAGCTCTCCCAAGCCTTTTGATTGTTGATATTTTGAGTCGCTTTCGATATCAGCTCCAATAGAAGAAAAATGGATAAATTTCTCAACCTTATTTTTTGCAGACAAATCTGCGATATTTTTAGGCCCTAAAGAATGACAATTTTCGAAAGATTGACCACCAGAACTATCATTTAAAACACCTACAAAATTAATGACAACATCTGAGCCTTTTATATATGGCTCTATTGTGTGCTTGAGCATAATGTTACCTTTTACAATATCTAATTGTTCAATAGGAGCCATCATTCTCAAATGACCTGCCATATGAGGGTTTCTGCATAAAATTCTTAAGTTGTGACCTTCTTTCAGAAGTTCGGAGATGCAATATTTAGCTAAAAACCCAGATCCGCCAATTAGTGTGATCGTTTTTTTCTTCATATTTACTAAATATACCTTTATGTACAGAAATGAAATAAGATAAATATCATACAATGCAAACCATTTTACATAAAAATGATATAAGTTCTGCAATTGAATTTTCTGATATTATTGCTGCAGATTGTGAAATGATGGGCTTGCAACCCGCACGTGATCCTCTTTGTTTAATGCAACTATACGATGGATCAGGAGACTGTCACATTATTCAGTTTATTGATAAGTCATTTCAAGCCCCTAACTTAAAAAATTTATTAAGTAGTAATAAAATGTTTATTTTTCATTACGCCCGACATGACTTAGCGGCGATCAAGCATGATTTAAAAGTCGTAATTAAAAATGTTTACTGCACCAAAATCAGCTCTAAAATTGCTCGAACGTACTCTCAGGGTCATGGGTATAAAGATTTGTGTAAAGAACTTCTTAATATTGAAATATCAAAAAAACAACAATCAAGTGACTGGTCAAACCCACATTTAACTCAAGAACAAATAAACTATGCAGCTACTGATGTGTTATATCTGCATGAAATTAAAATTAAATTAGATGAAATTTTAAAAAGACAAAATAGAGAAAATCTTGTACGGGCTTGTATAGATTTCTTGCCAACTAGAGTTGAGTTAGATTTAAGAGGTTGGAGTAACGATATCTTTTCCCATTCTAGTTAGAAAGAAAAAATGAAAAATTCAATCATCAGAGATGGAAAACAAGTTTTAGATACAGAAATTTTAGGTATAAAAAAACTCTATAAAATATTTGATAAGAATTTTAGCAATGTGGTCGAAGCCATATCAAAAACTAAGGGGAAAGTTATAGTCACAGGTGTAGGCAAATCGGGTCATATAGCAAATAAAATATCAAGCACCTTAAGTTCTACAGGCACTCCCTCACAATTTTGTACTCCTACCGATATGAGTCATGGTGATTTGGGTGTAATAAATTCAAAAGATACTCTCATAGTTATTTCAAATTCAGGAAATAGTATGGAGCTTAAAGATCTACTAGATTATTCAAAAAATAATTCTATCAAACTAATTGGTATCTCCTCAAATCCAAATAGTGATTTAATAAAGCAGGCGAATATGAGCTTAATTTTGCCAAAGTCTAAAGAGGCATGTTCAATTGGTTTGGCACCTACCACATCCACTACTATGACTTTAATTCTAGGCGATGCAATATCGGTATCTTTAATGAAACTCAAAAAATTTAAGTTATCTGACTATAAAAAACTGCATCCTGGTGGAGCCTTGGGTGTTAGTATGCTTCAAATTAAGGACATTATGCATAAAAAAAATAAGATACCAATTGTAAATGAAAATGAGTCTGCCAAATCTGTCTTAATAGAGATAACAAAAAAATCTTTAGGCCATGTCGGTGTCACAAATAGTAAGAATGAAATAATTGGAATTATAACTGATGGTGATTTAAGAAGAAAAATAAATAAATCTTTTTTAAATCTCAACGCAAAAGAAATTATGACGGCAAAACCAATTCTTATTGAACAAAATAAGTTAATGACTGAAGCTATGAAAATTATGAATAGAAGGAAAATTACATGCCTTTTCGTAGTTGATGAATCGAATTTAAAAATACCAATTGGAGTGGTTCACATACACGATTGCTTAAGATATGCCAGTTAAAATTATACTTAGAACTTGTATTTTTATTATTTTCTTCTGCGTATTTGCAAATGCTAATGAAACAGTAATTGAGATAGAAAATCCTAAGTTTACTGAAAAAGGTATCAATGAAAAAGTATATGAAATCAAAGCGAGCAAGGGTCTTCAATCTGAAGAAAAAATTGACCTAATTAATATTGAAGGTAAATTTAGAACTGAAAGTGGTGTTTGGATTTATCTCACAGCAGATAATGGTTTATATAAAAGGGAGCTTAATCAAATTTCATTACAGGAAAATGTTCACCTATATACAGCTGCGGATGACAGTTTTCACGCAGAAACCGCTGTCATTGATATTGAAATGGATACCATTACGTTCGATAAAAATATTAAACATACCTCTAACAGAGGTGTTATTACTGCAAATAAAACCAGGATAACAAGTGATTTTAATAAATTAGTTTACGAAGGTAATGTCAAAACTAAAATTATTGATGTTGAATAATGATAAGAATTGCTCTTAATTTTCTTTTGCTTTTATTTTATTCAACCACTAGCTATTCTAGTGAAATAAATATTCTCTCAGACATCCTAGAGGTTGATAAAAAAAATAAAGATACTGTTTTTATTGGAAACGTCTACGCTATTCATAATGATCTTGAGATATGGTCTGATAAAGTAACAATTTTTTTTAGAGATGAAAGTGACGAAATAAAAGAAATAGTAGCGAAAACCAAAGTTAAAATTAAAAAAGGTGATATGGTTGCATTAGGCAACACAGCAAATTATAAGCCGTCTAAAAATATTCTCACTATTAATGGTAACGTTAAAGTGCAAGAAAAAGACAATATAATTAATTGTGATGAATTAGTTCTGGATCTTAACAAATCAACCAGTATAATGAGCAGTTACTCATCGAATCGAGTTAATGCAATAATAATTAACAATTAAAATATATGTCATTAAAGCCAAAATTAATTTCATCAAATAATGGATTGCTTGTAAAAAATATTAGAAAGTCCCTATCAAAAAAGCAAATAGTGAGAGATGTAAGTTTTAGTTTGCAAAGAGGTCAAACCGTTGGCTTGTTGGGTCCAAATGGTGCTGGAAAAACAACAACTTTCTATATGGTAATGGGACTAATAAATTCTGACGAAGGTGAAATATATCTTGATGAAAAAAATTTAACGTCTCTACCGATGTACAAACGCGCAAGATTGGGCCTTGGTTTTTTACCCCAACAGCCCTCAATTTTTAGAGGCATGTCAGTAGAAGATAATTTATTGTCTATACTTGAAACTAAAGGATATCAAAAAGATCAAAAGCAAAATATCCTTGAAGAATTATTAACTGAATTCTCTCTTACACACCTTAGAAGAGCAATGCCACACGTTCTAAGTGGTGGTGAAAGAAGAAGAACTGAGATAGCTCGATGTCTATGCTCAGATCCTAGCATTATATTAATGGACGAACCGACTGCAGGTGTCGATCCAATTGGTATTGATGATATTAAAAATTTGATCAGACAATTAATGAATAAGAATATAGGCGTACTCATTACGGATCATAATGTAAGAGAAGTTCTTGATATATGTGACTATTCTTATGTTATGCACGCTGGTGAAATCATTGCCGAGGGAGATAGCAGTAAGATTTTAGGTGATAAAGAAGTTCGCAAGTTCTACTTAGGCGATTCATTTAGAGTTTGATGGTGGAGCTAGTCGGACTCGAACCGACCACCTCGTCACTGCCAGCGACGCGCTCTCCCAGATGAGCTATAGCCCCTAACGCTAATTTTCCTCTATTTCTTCCTCAGAATGCTCACTAATACTTAAGTCATCAACTTCTTCATTGATAACAGAAACCTCACTATCACTTTCCTCTAGACTTATTGTGTCGTCATCTATGGCATCTTCCATTTCAATATCTTCAATTTCAGCCATTGACTCCGATGCATCACTTCCAACTAAATTACCATCTGATGAAGTATCAACATCATCTGTAAAAACCTGCTTTGCATTATTTTTATTTACCTCATTTGATGGATCAGTGTACTCAGTATTACAACTTGGACAAATGACAGGTTTTCTATTCAAATCATAAAACTTTACACCGCAGTTTAAACAAACTACTTTTTTCCCCCACTCAGCTTTTGGCATATTTAAAACTCTAGATAAACTTGGTTAATTTTTGATATATATAAAATAAACAATAAGATATAACTTTAAACAAACATTAAAAATTGACAATATAAAAGTGATTAAATTACAAGGTTCGCTCAAAATATCAGGCGATAAATCTATTTCTCACAGAGCATTAATATTTGCAGCTTTATCAGTTGGCGAGTCAAAAATTAGGAATCTATTAGAATCTCGGGATGTATTTGCAACAATAAATATCCTTAAGGAACTTGGAATAAAGATCAGAAAAAAAAGTAACTTTTGGGTTATCAATGGCAATGGTACTGATGGCTTTCTTGAGCCAAATAAAGCACTAAATTGTGAAAATAGTGGAACAACAGCAAGATTAATGATAGGCGCTGTTGCATCTAATCCAATTAGTTGCACATTTATAGGTGACAAGTCTCTAAGCAAGAGATCCATGTCAAGAGTAACTAACTATTTGGAAAAAATTGGCGCTGAAACGAAATTAACTAAAGAGAACTATTTGCCATTAATGATTACTGGAAGTAATAATTTATTACCATATAACCATTCATGCTCTATCCCATCAGCCCAAATAAAATCAGCACTTATTTTGTCTGGCCTTAATATAAAAGGCAAAACTACAATAATCGAAAAAAGAAAAACAAGAGATCATACTGAAAGATTAATGAAATATTTAAATTTGAATTTTAAAATAAAAAAATTCAAAAATAAACAGACACTATTAGAGTTAAACGGACCCTACGAAATAAAATCAAAAGATATAAGTGTTGCAAGTGATCCATCAAGTGCAGCTTTCTTTATTGTTGGAGCACTAATCACACCTGGCTCAAAAATTAAATTGACAAATATTGCGTTAAATCCAACACGTATAGAATATATTAAAATATTAAAGAAAATGGGCGGTAATATTAGGATAAAAAAAACAAGAAAACTTTGCGGCGAAGATGTTGGTACAATTTCAGTTAAATCAAGTAAATTGAAAGGAATAAATATTGACTCAAAATTATCACCTCTATTGATAGATGAGTACCCAATTCTATCTATTGCTGCAACGCAAGCAAAGGGAGCTATGACTATGAAAGGTCTTGGAGAATTAAGGCACAAAGAAAGCGATAGAATTAAAAGTATTGTTATTAATTTGAACAAATTGGGTTTTAACGTAGAGGAAAAAAATGACAACATAACAATAAGATATTCAAAAACTGTAATAAAAAATGTAAAAAAAATTAGAACTTATGGTGACCACAGAATAGCTATGTCATTTTCAATTCTTAATCTCTTGTATAAAGATAGAATTTTAATTGATGATAAAGATTGTATCGCTATAAGCTACCCAAAATTTTTTCAGCATCTCAAACAATTGCAAAAATGAAAATCATTACAATTGACGGCCCTGCATCTGCTGGAAAGACGGTTATAGCAAAAAAAATTTCTAAATACTTTAATGCACCAGTTTTATTTAGTGGGCAACTTTATAGAAGTATTGCTTTACTAATGATCAAAAAAAAAATCAAACTACAAGACAAAGGAAATATTATTAAATGTATTAATGAAATAAAAAATTTGGAATTATCACTCCATGATCTTTATACCACAGAAATTGACAAATTATCCTCTACAATCTCAACAAAAAAATACGTAAGGGATAGCTTATTAAAATTACAACGAGGTTTTCCATTACAGTTTCCAAAAAGAACAAAATTTTGTATTATTGAGGGAAGAGATATAGGAACAGTTGTGTTCCCAGAGGCAGATCATAAATTTTTTATGTGGGCAAATGCTGATATTAGGGCTAAAAGAAGGCTCGTTCAGTACTTGGAAAATGGTAAAAAAGCAAGATTAAATAAGATTTATGAGGAAATTCTTAAACGGGATAGAAAAGACTTTAACAGAAAAATAGCGCCTTTAAAACCAGCAGTAAATTCAGTATTGCTAGATACTAGTTATCTTGATATAGAACAAGTCTTTAAAGCTATACATGAAGTATTAATAAATAAGATAAATGACAAAAGAGACGATAAATCAAAGCCAATCATCAGAATTTGAGTCCTTACTAGCAGACTCAATAAGTAACTCAAAATTAAAAGAAGGCTCAATAATAAAAGGAATAATTGCTGAAATAGAGTCAGATGCAATAATAGTTGATATAGGAGCAAAAGTGGAAGGTAGAATTTCAAAAAGAGAATTCGCATTTCAAAAAGATCAAAAAGAATTACAAGTAGGTGATAAAATTGATGTTTATCTGGATAAAATAGAAAATCATAATGGTGAATGTATTCTTTCAAGATCAAAAGCTAAGTCAAAAGAAATTTGGAGTGAGATTGAAAAGTCATATGAGTCAGGAGAATTAGTCGAAGGCGTCATTACCGGGAAAGTAAAGGGTGGATTGTCATGTGAAATAGGCGTAACCGCATTCCTACCCGGTAGTCAAATTGATACAAGACCAGTTAGAGATATTTCTCATCTTATTGACGTACCTCAAAAGTTTAAAATTCTAAAAATGGATTTAAAAAGAAACAATATTGTTGTTAGTCGTAGAGCGGTATTAGAGGAAATGCACAAAGAGGTAAGAGAAGAAAGATTCTTACAATTGAAATTAGGTGACGAAGTTAGTGGTAAAATTAAAGCGATTACGGACTACGGTGCTTTTGTAGATCTTGGGGGTTATGACTCATTACTACATAGCAGTGACATAACTTACAAGAGAATAGGCCATCCATCAGAAGTTCTTAAAATTGATCAGCAAGTTAAGGTTAAAATTATCAAAGTTGATCCAGAAAAAAATAGAGTGTCAGTAGGAATGAAGCAACTTGAGGAAGATCCTTGGTCAAAAGTCAAAGAAACTTTTAAAGTTGATGACAATGTTAGTGGTGTGGTTACAAACGTAACTGACTATGGAATATTTATTGAAATTGAAAATGGTGTTGAAGGATTGTGTCATAAAGATATGCTAACCTGGAGTTCTAAACAAAACTCAAAACCTGGCAATTTGTATGCAAGATCTCAGTCTGTAGAATGCAAAATTCTTGAAATAGATCATGAGAAAAGAAGATTAAGTCTTGGTATTAAACAATTATCACAAAATCCCATAGAATTATTTAATAAAGAAAACCCTGTTGGATCTATCATTGAAAGAAAAATCAATGGTATTAAAGATGGAATAATTTTTTGTGAACTTGATAGTGAATTAGATGGAGCATTGTTTAGCAAAGATCTTTCATGGGAAGGAGATCCAAAAGAAGAAATTAAAAAATATAAAATAGGCGATACTTTGAAGGTTAAAATAATTAGCAACGACAATGATAAGATATCTCTTTCAGTGCGAGAGATTGAAGGGAATCCATTCGAAGAATTACAAGGTAAGAAAAAGGGTGATACTGTAACTTGTAATGTAGTAGAAACTGCCGATTATGGATTAAAAGTTAGAGTTGGTGATAAGGGTCCTCTTGCTACGATTAAAAAGAATGAGCTTGCTCTGAGAAAATCAGA
>CACFGR010000003.1 GCA_902565955.1 uncultured Pelagibacteraceae bacterium
TTTCCATACCCATTTGCATTGCTGCCATTGGGTCATTCATCATCATGTTTGGATCCATACCCATGGATGCACCCATATCATACATCGCCATAGGATCCATTGGTCCTGGCATCATACCGCCCATCATTGGATCCATCATTCCCATTGGCGCGCCTCCTGCCATTGGGTCCATCATTGGCATTCCTGGCATTCCCATAGGTCCCATATCCATTGGTCCCATGCCCATCATTGGTCCCATATCCATTGGCATTCCTGGCATTCCCATTGGGCCCATGCCCTCCATACCAGGAAGCATAGACATATCCATATCCATCATTCCACCAAAGTCTGCAGGGCCAATCATTTCTGCTGTCATCATCGGCCCCATAAACATTTCACCTGCTTGCATTTGAGCTTGCATCATTCCTTGCATATCAGCCATCGAAGCCTGCATATCCACTTGTAATTGAGCAATCATATCTGCTCCCATTACATCTCCCATATCAGCCATGAAAGCGGCACCTTGATTACCCATCATTTGTGTCATACCGGCAGCCATCATGCCTGCCATCTCAGGATTTGCAGCAGCCATTTGACCCATAAACTCTCCAGCAAGGTCAGCCATTCCACCTTGTGTAGCTAACTGTGCCATACCACTTGCTATGTTTGCTGCAAGCTCTGGGTTATTTGCAACTAGGTCGCCCGCAAATTCTGCGGCAGCGCCTGGATCAAACTGAGCCATTCCAGCGGCAACTTGACCAGCTATCGCAGGATTGGCTTCGGCCATCGATCCTGCAATTGCACCTACGGCATCAGGCGCTAGTTCAGCAACACCTGCGGCAACTAAAGTTGCGGCAGCAGGATTTGCACTTGCCATTGCACCTGCAACATCTCCAGCAAGAGCTGGGTCGATAGCAGCAAGGTTACCTGCGATTTCTCCTGCAGCTGCAGGGTTAGCCTGCGCCATTCCACCCGCAAAAGCTCCAGCTGCATCGGGATTAGCAGCAGCTACATCTTGCATAATTCCAACAGCAGCCTCTCCATCAGGAATAGCTGCTAAAACTCCACCTGCAACAGCACCAGCGGCGGCAGGATTTGATGTCATTGCTGCGTCAATTACTCCAGCAGCAACATCAGGATTATCAGCAACCATTGCGCCGACAACTGTGCCAGCAGCAACAGGTGCCATTTCAGCCACACCACCAGCAATATCGTTAACTAAATTTGGATCTGCTCCAACCATCTCCATTGCAACACCTGCTGCAACTTGTGGATTACCAGCAGCGGCTCCGCCAGCGATATCTCCTGCCATATCAGGATTCGCTTCCATCATGCCTACTGCAATTTCACCTGCTTGTTGTGGAGCACCCGCGGCCATACCGCCAGCAATCTCACCTACAAAATTTTCGGCCATATCAGGATTGGCCATAGCAGCATCCATCATGATACCCGCCATGTCACCAGCAATATCAGGATCACCGACTGCCATACCTTGAGCAATTGCTCCAACTGCATTTCCTGCAAAATTTTCAACTAACGCATCAAGTTGTTCTGGGTTAAGATCTGGATTCGCCGTAGCAGCGTTTTCTGCAAACTCTGCGGCAAAATCAGGTGCCATTGCAACTTCCATCATTGCACCTGCAACGTCTCCTGCAACTTCAGGGGCTGCGTTTGCCATACCTGCAGCAGCCGCAGAGGCAGCAGCAGGATTAGCTTCCATCATCGCACCAGCGGCTTCAGCAGCAAGAGCTGGATCAGCTTCTGCTATAGCGCCAGCTACAGCACCGGCAGCGCCTGGAACATTTTCAGCAACAGCGGCAGCCATATCAGCAGCACCATCTGGATTTGCTTCAACCATCGCACCGGCTACGTCACCAGCGGCACCAGGAGCCATTTGTGCAACACCTCCTGCAATATCTCCCATTAATTCTGGATTGGCATTAACCATATCTGTAGCAACTTGAGCAGCAATATTAGCATCACCTCTTGCAACTCCGCCAGCGATTGCACCAGCTGCATCAGGCGCAGCTTCCATCATTGCAGTCGCAGCATCAGCAGCCAATTCAGGAGCAGCATCTGCTAAACTTTGCGCTGCTAAACCTGCAGTATCAGGGTTTGCAGCAACCATTGCGCTTGCGGCGTCTGCAGCAATCTCAGGAGCGGCTTCTGCCATTGCTCCCATTGCAGCTCCTGCAGCAATTGGATTTGCTTCAGCCATTGCAGCAGCCATATCTGTTGCAGCTTCTGGATTTGCTTCAACCATTGCACCAGCAACATCACCAGCTGCACTAGGTGCAAACTCAGCAACACCGCCAGCAATATCAGCTGCGGCATCTGGATTTGCAGCAGCCATAGCAGTTGCTATATCAGCAGCTTGTCCAGGGTCTCCAGCGGCCATGCCGCCAGCAATATCTCCTGCTAATTCTGGATTAGCTGCAACCATCGCACCAGCAACATCAGCAGCTTGATCAGGTGCAGCGGCAGCAATTCCTTGAGCAATCCCTTGAGCGGCCTCAGGAGCAGCATCCATCATAGCGCCAGCAATTTCTCCAGCAATTTCTGGATTTGCTCCAGCCATTCCTTCAGCAATATCTCCAGCAACATCTGGATTAGCGGCAGCCATAGCACCAGCAGCATCTGCAGCAAGATCAGGCAATGTATCTGCTATCGCGCCAGCAGTACCTTCAGCAGCCATTGGATTTGCTTCAGCCATAGCACCAGCAACGGCTAATGCAGCATCAGGGTTCAATTCAGCAACAGAACTCATCATATTATCAGCAGCACCGGGTGCAGTTTCTGCAAGAACGGCAGCCATTGTAGCTGTGGCTTCAGGGTTTGCTTCAATTAACGTGTTCGCAACATTTTCCATAGCGACAGGTGCGGCCATTGCAACTCCAGTAGCAATGTCACCCGCAATATCAGGATTAGCTGCAACCATCGCACCTGCAATATCAGCAGCAGCTTCAGGGTTAGCCATTGCCATTCCACCTGCGATATCAGCGGCAGCTTCAGGCGCAGCAGCGGCCATAGCATTTGCTGCATCAGCAGCAAGCTCTGGTGCGGCTTCCATCATTCCTTCTGCAGCCATTTGCGCAGCAGCAGGGTTGGCCTCAGCCATAGCAGCAGCAGCCTCAACGGCTAGTTCAGGATTACTCTCAGCAATAGCAGCAGCCATATCTCCAGCCATTTCAGGAGCAGCTTGAGCTACAGCGCCAGCCATAGCGGCAGCGGCTTCAGGTGCAGCTTCCATCATAGCTCCTGCGACATCAGCAACAGCGTCAGGATTTGCATTTGCCATTCCGCCTACAATTGCAGCAGCGGCATCTGGGTTTGCTTCAACTAGTGCGGTAGCAGCATCTGCAGCAGCTTCAGGTGCTTGAGCAGCAACGCCAGCAGCGATTGCTCCAGCGGCATCTGGATTAGCTTGGATCAATGCGGCAGCAGCTTCAGCAGCAGCTTCGGGTGCTTGAGCTGAAACAACATTTGCGATTGCTCCAGCTGCATTAGGATTAATCGCAGCCATGTCTCCAGCAATATCAGCTGCCAAGTCTGGATCTGCGGCAGCAACAGTCGCGGCAATATTTGCTACAGCTCCTGCCATAGCTTCTGGGTTGACAGCGGCCATGTCAGCTGCAATATCTCCAGCAAGTTCTGGTGCGGCCTGAGCAACAGAAGTTGCGATTAGGGCAGCAGCGGCAGGATTGGCTTCAGCAAGTGAACCAGCCACATTCGCAGCAGCTTCAGGCGCAGCTTCCGCAACACCCGCAGCAATCATCCCAGCAGCTTGAGGTACAGCTTCTGCTAGCGCAGCAGCGGTATCTGCAGCAGCGCCAGGATCAACTTCTATTATTGCGGCAGTAATATCTTGAGCGGCTGCAGGATTAGCAGCAGTCATTGCAGTTGCAGCAGCAACTGCAGCTTCAGGGTTTGCATCTACAACGGCAGCCATTGCATCGCCAGCAGCAGCTGGTGCAATTTGTGCAACCCCTGTAGCAATATCATTTAGAGCTTCTGGATTGGCATCGGCCATTGCTCCTATAACATCGCCAACAGCGTCAGGTGCGCTTCTTGCCATTCCACCTGCGATTGCTGAGGCAGCATCAGGTGCAGCTTCTGCCATTGCAACAGCAACATCAGCAGCCATTTCAGGATTACCACTTGCAATACCCGCAGCAACTGCGGATGCAGCTTCTGGTGCAGCTTCTGCCATTGCTGCAGCAGCCTGAGTTGCAATGTCAGTACTTCCGCCATCAAAGAAACCTGCATCGGCCACAACAGCAGCCATGCCTTGTGCTGCAGAAGCAGCAGCAGCAGGACTAGCTTCAGCCATTGCTGTAGCAGCAGCTACAGCTTGTTCAGGTGCAGACTCCATCAATGCACCAGCAATGTCTCCAGCAGCAGCTGGATTTGCTTCTGCCATTGCAGCTGCAAGTTCACCTGCAGCTTCAGGGTCATTCGAAATAAGTTCAGATGCAACAGATGCTGCAGCTTCTGGCGCAAATTGGGCGACTGCGGCAGCCATGTCAGCAGCAGCGTCAGGGTTAGCATTAGCCATTGCAGCTGTTACTTCAGCAGCAAATTCTGGAATAGCAGCAGCTGTGCTTGCAGCGATTTGTGCAGCAGCTTCTGGGTTTGCCTCTGCTAATGCGAGAGCAGCGTCAGCGGCAACCTCTGGATTACCCGATGCAACTCCAGCAGCTATTACCCCCGATAATTCTGGTGCAGCTTCGGCAACAGCTCCGGCCACATCCGCAATAAGTTCAGGTGCAGCTTCGGCAAGTCCCGCCATCGCCTCACCAGCTGCAGCAGGGTTTGCTTCTGCCATTGCAGTTGCTATTTCAGCGGCAGCGCCTGGATCAGCGGCAGCCATTGCTCCCAACACTTCTCCAGCAGTTTCAGGTGCAACTTGTGCAACTTGTGCCGCCATGTCTGCATTAAAGTCTGCCATATCTTCCGGTGATACCCCAGGTATCTCAGCCATTTGTTCCATCATCTGACCTGCAATTTCACCTGCAGCTTCAGGATCAGCAGCCGCAACAGCGGTTGCAATGTTTGCTGTCATTTCAGCCATTTGTTCTGCAGGATCAAAATCTGCAGGGGCGCCAGGAATCTCTGCCATTTGCTCCATCATCGCTCCGGCAAGTTCTGCAGCCTGCTCCGGCGCAGCGGCTGTTGCTTGCGTAGCAATTGCAGTTGTCATATCAGCCATTTGTCCGGCCATATCAAATTCTTCAGGTACATTAGGAATGTCAGCCATAACTTCCATCATGGCTCCTGCTAAGTCTGCAGCTCCTTCTGGATCTGCCTGAACAGCAGCTGACGCCATATTAGCAGTCATTCCAGCGCCAGTTTCAGCAAGCGCTTCAGGTTCAATTCCAGGTATCTCTGCCATTTGCTCCATCATCGTTCCAGCTAATTCAGCTGCGCCTTCAGGATCAGCGATAGTTGCTGCAGATGCAACGTTAGCTGTCATTACGGCAGCAGCTTCGGCAAGTGCGCCTTCGCTTGCATTACCGTCAACGGCCGTCATAGCTTCTACCATTGCTCCAGCAACTTCTGCAGCAGCCTCAGGTACTGCACTTGCAACTTGGGTTGCAATTGCTGTTTGCATAGCTAATGCTTCATCTTGAGAAAAGTTTTCATTACCAGCAGCAACAGCTGCCATTTCACCTGCAATTTCCGTAGCGGCTTCCGGATTAACCTGAGCAACAGTTGCAGCAATATTTGCAGCAGCACTTGGTGCAGCTTCAGCCATAGCAACGGCAGTTTCAGTAGCAAGTTCAGGTAATGCTTCACTTACAGCGCCAACAGCAGCGCCTGCAGTTGCAGGATTTGCGTCAGCCATTGTTGCGGCTGCTTCAACTGCTTGTTCTGGTGCAACTTCTGCAATTGCTCCCATAACTCCCTCAGCAGTTCCAGGAGCTGACTCAGCGATTTGTTCAGCAATATCTGCAATTGCTTCAGGATTTGCTTCCATCATTGCGCCAGCAATATCACCAGCTAATACTTGTGCAACTTCAGCTGCAGCGCCTTGCGCTTCAGCAATTGTTTCTTGAGCAGCAGCTTGTACTTCAGTTATTGCGGCTTGAGCTTGAGCTACTAAGTTTGGATCGTCAGATGTTAAATCTGCTTGTAAATCTGCCCTTGCCTCAGCTACTTGAGCTTGTGCTTCAGCCTGAGCAGCAGCAACTTCTTGCGCGGCATTTGCTTGTGCAGCAACAGCAACACCTGTTGCAATATCAGCGGCAGCTTCCGGATCAGCAGCGGCCATTTCTGTTGCTACTTCTGCAGCAACTTCAGGATTACCTTGTGCAACTCCGCCAGCAATTGCAGCGGCAGCCTCTGGAGCAGCTTCTTGCATGGCCATAGCAGCATCACCCGCTTGGTCAGGTGCAAGTTCAGCCATCACTTCAGCAGCTGCTCCCGCAGCAGCTGGTGCAACTTCAGCCATAGCGGCAGTTGCTTCAATTGCTTGCTCTGGAGCAGCTTCAATAATTGCTTCTGTAGCAAGTGCAGCAGCGGCTGGATTCGCCTCAGCTATATCCGCGCATAATTCCACAGCTCCATCAGGATTTGATGCCATCATTTCTTGAACCATTTCCGCAGCTGCTTCTGGATTAGATGCAGCGGTACCAGCAATAATTTCAGCGGCAGCGTCAGGGTTCATTTCAATCATCTCTGCAATTATTTCTTGTGTTGCGGCTTGCGATGCTTCAAGCGCGGCCTCTTGACCTGCTTGGTTATTGTCTAAAAGTGTATCTTGTAAATCAGTTTGAATGTCAACAATGCCTTCTTGACCGACTTCAGAAAATTGTGTTTGTGCTTCTGCTTGCGCTTCTGCATTAGCTTGAGCAGTTTCTTGATTAACTTCAGCTATAGCGGCTTGCGCAACTCCGGACGCAACACCTGCGGCAACAGCGGCAGCCGCTTCTGGCGCAGCTTGAGCCATTGCAGTTGCGACTTGTGAAGCAGATTCAGGGTCAACAGCAGCTACTGCACTGGCTGCTCCGCTTGCAGCTGCTGGGTTTGCAGCAGCCATTGATGCAGCAGCATCAACAGCATGTTCAGGTGCTGCTTGCGCAACGGCACTCGCAACTGCTCCTGCAGCAGCTGGAGCAACCTCAGCTATGGCGGCAGCCATGTCTGCGGCACCTTCAGGATTTATTTGTGTAAGAGATGCGGCAACAGCACCAGCGGCAGCTGGAACATTTTGCACTACATCCGAGGCAACTTCCTCGGCAATGTCTGGCGCTGCACTTGCCATAGCGGCTGCAGTTGCATTTGCAGTAGCAGGAGCGGCAGCGGCAATAGCACCTGCGATTTCAGCAGCTTGTTCAGGTATAGCTTGTGCTGTAACTGTAGCTATTTGTTGTGCAGCTGCAGGATTTGCTTGCACTACGGCAGCAAGCATCTCATCTGAATTATCATTATTTGCTGCGTAATTTTGTATTAGTGCCTGTTGTTCCTCTTGTGACCCTGCTGCGGCGACCTGTTGAAAAAATTCTTGAGCTTCTGCTGGACTTACTGGCATTAAATATTCCCTTTCCCTTATTTATAATAAATCAAGATGACGTATTGAATGTTCCTTCCCTAGAATTATCTTCAACCATTTCAGGCTGGAGTAGATCTATTACATCTAAAACTTCATAAACTGATGTTAATAAAGACATGCTATCGTCAGAAAGATCCTTGAGAGAGCTTTCAAGAGCATCTTCTGCTGCTAGGACTGCAGCAGCATCTGTTTGATCGGCGGCTCTTTCTTTCTGTGCTATCGTAAGTAACTCTTTTGCTATTGTTGCTTCATTCTCACTGTAGGAGAGCATTGTCCTTGCATTGGCATATTCAATCCAAGCGTCTTTTGCAGCCTTGATCGTATCACGCTCTTTGAGTGCTAAGTCATTTATTGCTCTTTCTAGTGCTGAACGATCATTTAAATATCCTGGCATCTCCATGTATAAACCAGATATTGGAAATTCAACTGTTACTTTCATTTGTTCTTCGTAATGATTACCAGTTGTATGTGATGCATCGTCTTTATATGAAAGCTTTGCTTCTGCGTCTACAGTGGGTCCAAAATTAGCTAAAGCAGAACTGAGATCGTTCTTTGCAATGTCAACATCCATTTTAGCAATTCGTAAGTCTCTATTATTTGCAAGCGCCATAACAACTGTAGCTTCCATAGATTTAGGCATCATACTGATGACTGATGGCGCTAGCCTTGGTTTGCGTAATTGATTAACATTAACATCGTCTACTTTAAATAGTTTCTCATAGGTAAACTTTGCTGATTTAAAACTTTTTTCGTCACTTATTAGTGTTTTTTGTGCGTTAGCAAGTTGCCTTTTGGCTTTAAGAACGTCTGAAGCTAATCCAGAGCCAACCTGAACTCTTATTTCTTCTTGTCCAGAAGTTTGACGAGTGTTTGCTTCTGCTGATATGGAAGCTTCCAACTTCTCATTAGCTTTAATTAATCCAAGGTAAGCATCTGCAGCCTCTATCAACAAATCATTCCTAGCAGTAGTTAATTCAAGTTCTGATTTTTTTAACTCTAGTCTTTTATTTGATATTTCAGACATTGTTGCGCCAGAGTCCATTATTTTTTGTTTCCAAGTCAAGTCATGAGTGTCGAAATTTAATTGTGAGTTAGAACTTGCTGTTGCAGCGTCATACTTATCATTTCTTCCTGATTCATACTTCCATGAAAGATCAGGAGCATAAGCAAGAATTGAATCTGTTATATCCCTTCCAGCTTCTTCAACTTCTTTTTTTGCATTGATTACATCTTCATGGCTACTTAAAACAACATCAACCATTTCAGATAAAGTTTCTGATTTAGAAGGAAGAATTAATAACATGAATGCAATAAATGAATACATCATGTAACAAATAAATTGCTTGAATTTTATCATCATAATAACCTCATCAAATAAATTGGACTCAACGAAGATTATCAATCAATTATGGGAGATTTACAATGCTTTTATCTCTAAAAATAAGTAGAAATTGGTGATAAAATATATGGATATTACTGGTTTTTTTATTAAACGACTAAATATCAGCGTATACGTGAGTTTCTTTTTTGGCTCCTGGATGAGTTACCGCGCCCGAAGCCGCAGAGCCAACAGTTTGGCTATATTTCCATAATGTACCCGAATTGAAGTCTGTTTTGCGATCTTTCCATCGCTCTTTTCTTTTAGCCAAATCGCTTTCATTAACATTTAGGGTTATCTCTCCCTTATCTGCATCGAGAAGAATTTCATCACCATCCTCAATCAATGCGATTGGACCACAGACTGCCGCTTCTGGCGATACATGGCCCACGCAAAAACCCCTAGTAGCGCCACTAAACCTACCATCCGTAATTAAAGCAACTTTATCTCCCATCCCTTGTCCATAAATTGCAGCTGTCGTAGATAACATTTCCCTCATCCCTGGACCTCCTTTGGGACCTTCATATCGTATAACAAAAACATCGCCTTCTTTATAATTATTGTTTTTTACACATTCAAATGCGTCTTCTTCACAATCAAAGCAGATTGCATTACCTTTAAATTTTAGTTTTTCCATCCCAGCAACTTTTACAATTGCCCCCTCTGGAGCAAGATTCCCCTTTAATCCAACAACTCCTCCTGTGGGACTCAAAGGTTTGTTGTATGGTCGTATTACCTTTTGATTAATATTAAATTTTACACTCTCTAAATTTTCAGCAATAGTTTTTCCCGTCACAGTTAAACAATCGCCATGAATATAACCACCTTCATATAAAGTTTTAATAATTATTGGCACACCTCCAGCCTCATAAACATCTTTAGCTACATATTGACCGCCCGGTTTCAGATCAGCTAGATACGGAGTACGTTTAAAAATGTCAACAACGTCATCCAGATGAAATTTTATTCCACACTCGTGAGCTATCGCTGGTAAATGTAGTGCTGCATTTGTAGAGCCACCGGTAGCAGCAACAATAGTTGCGGCATTTTCAAGAGATTTTTTGGTAACTATATCTCTGGGTCTTATATTATTTTTAATTAAATACATGACTTGGTTTCCAGACTCGTATGCGTATTTATCTCTTTCTTCATAAGGAGCGGGCGCACCAGAAGAGTATGGAAGCGCTAAACCAATTGCTTCTGAAACACACGCCATGGTATTAGCTGTAAATTGACCACCACAAGCACCAGCGCTCGGACAGGCAACGCATTCAAGTTCATGCAGTTCTTCTTCAGTAGCGTTTCCAGATGAAAATTTGCCAACTGCCTCGAAAACATCAACTACTGTTACATCTTTGCCTTTATACTTTCCAGGTAATATGCTGCCCCCGTACATAAAAACACTTGGTACATTTAATCTACACATCGCCATCATTAAGCCTGGAAGCGATTTATCACAGCCAGCTAATCCAACAATTGCATCATAACAATGACCTCTTACAGTCAGCTCAGTTGAGTCTGCTATTACTTCACGTGACACCAATGATGACTTCATGCCTTGATGACCCATGGCAATGCCATCTGTTACAGTAATTGTGCAAAATTCGCGCGGCGTTCCCTCTGCCTCAGTAACTCCTTTTTTTACAGATTGTGCTTGGCGCATCAGAGCTATGTTGCATGGTGCAGCCTCATTCCATGTAGAAACTACCCCTACAAATGGCTTATTTATGTCATTTTCATCCATTCCCATAGCATAATAATATGATCGATGAGGAGCTCTTTCTGGTCCAACTGACACGTGACGACTTGGCAATTTGTTTTTATTAAACTTCATTGTTTACTCAAAATTTTGAATAGTTTTTGTTATTTTATCTTTAGACAATTGGTACTCTTTTTCTCTTTCTTTTTGTTCTAAGATTATTTCTTCAGGCGCATTATTTAAAAAATTTTTGTCGTTCAACTTGCTGTGTATTTTAGTCAATTCTAGTTCAGTTTTTTTCAGATTTTTTTGTAGTC
This sequence comes from uncultured Pelagibacteraceae bacterium, assembly GCA_902565955.1. Classification (GTDB taxonomy): domain Bacteria; phylum Pseudomonadota; class Alphaproteobacteria; order Pelagibacterales; family AG-422-B15; genus CACNXQ01. The sequence continues at coordinate 10,926 of CACFGR010000003.1, forward strand.
TTCTTTTTTCTTCTTCAAAATCAATAATACCCTTAAGTGATAAATATATCAAACCATCATTAAATATGACCTGAACCATGCCCTCATCTTTAGAAAATTCTTCTTTTTCAAATGAGTCAGATCTTGTAAGTGAAATAATTATTTCTTTGTTTTTTTCAATTATTTCCTCTAAATCAGAACTAACATTTGAATAGCTTATTTTAATTTTGGACTTAGCGGGCACATTTAGCTCAGCCCTTGTAGACCTAATTGATGATATCAAATTTATAAATAAAGTTACTTTCTCACTATTATTAGGTTCAAAATCTAATTTCTGCGGCCACTGAGATCGGCTAATTCTCTGAGACCCTTTCTCTAAGATATTTGTTGCTTTATCCCAAACATGTTCTGTAAAAAAGGGCATAATTGGGTGAAGCATGACTAAAATTTTTGAAAGCACGAATGAGGTAATTTGTTTGGTCTCATTAATTATTATTTTATCATTTGAAGAATATATAATTTTTGTAATTTCGAGGTACCAATCACAAAATATACTCCACGTGAACTTATAAAGAGCATTTGCCGCTTCATTAAACTTATAGTCTTTAATTGATTGTTCTGTTTTTTTTCTGCAAATTTCAAGTTCATTTAAAATCCACAAATTAAATATATTTTGGGTGTTTTTGATTTCAAAATCTTCGTAAAGACATTCATTCATTTCACATAACTTTACTGCATTCCAAACCTTAGTAATAAAATTTCTATAGCCTTCAACTCTCTGCTTTGAAAGTTTTATGTCTCTACCTTGAGCAGCCATTGAACAAAGAGTCATTCTTAAAGAGTCTGCGCCAAACTCATCCATCAATATTAAAGGGTCTATTACATTTCCTTTTGACTTAGACATTTTCTGTCCTTTTTCATCTCTCACTAAAGCATGAACATACACTTCACTGAATGGGACTTTATTTGTAAAATATAAACCCATCATCATCATGCGAGCGACCCAAAAAAATATAATATCGAAACCGGTTACTAGAGTTGATGTGGGATAAAATTTTTCAAACTCTGGCGTTTCATCAGGCCATCCTAGAGTAGAAAAAGGCCATAAAGCTGAAGAAAACCATGTATCAAGAACATCTTCATCTTGAACAAGTTTTACATCTTTTTTGTACTTTTCCCTGGCTATCTTGTGAGCATCATCTGAATTTTCAGCGACAAAAATTTCTCCATCTGGCCCATACCAAGCCGGTATTTGATGACCCCATATCAATTGTCTTGAAATGCACCAAGGTTGAATATTTTCCATCCAATCAAAATATGTTTTCTCCCAATTTTGAGGAACAAATATTGTTTCTTTTGTTTTTACCTTATCGATTGCATTTAAAGACAATTTTTTTGCATTTACAAACCATTGATCTGTAAGCCATGGCTCCACCACTTCACCCGATCTATCTCCATATGGTACAGTATGAATATTTTCTTCAACTTTATTTAGGGCTCCAATAGTTTCTAATTCATTAACAATTTTCTCCCTTGCTTTAAAGCGATCAAGATTTTGATATTCGGTTGGGCAGTTTTCATTAAGCTCAGCATTCTCATTAAAAATATTTATTACTTCAAGATTATGTCTTTTTCCTATGTCATAATCATTAAAATCATGAGCTGGAGTTATTTTAACAGCACCAGAGCCTTGATCCACTTTTACATACTCATCAGCAATAATAATAATTTTTTTATTAATGATGGGAATATATGCATACTTACCTACAAAATCTTTGAACCTTTCGTCTTCAGGATGAACAGCAATTGCCGTATCTCCAAGCATTGTTTCGGGTCGAGTTGTTGCAATTGTAATTATCTTATCTTCATTTTCTAATTTGTAGTCTATATACCAGAGCGAACCTTTTACTTCTTTTTGGATCACTTCTAAATCTGAAATAGTGGTTTTTAATTTTGGGTCCCAGTTACTTAATCTTTTATCTTTATAAATAAGTTTATCATTATATAATTTGACGAATACAAATCTTACTGCTTTTGACAAACCTTCGTCCAGAGTAAACCTTTCTCTAGACCAATCACATGAACAACCTAATCTTTTTAATTGATTAATAATTTCATTACCAGATTGATTTTTCCATTCCCATACATGTTCTATAAACTGTTCACGAGATAAATCTTTTTTATTTATGTCTCTTTTTTTTAGTTCTCTTTCAACAACCATTTCTGTCGCGATACCAGCATGGTCTGTACCAGGCTGCCACAAAACACTTTTGCCCTGCATTCTATAAAACCTAACCAAGATATCCTGGAGAGTATTATTTAGAGCATGGCCCATATGAAGTGTTCCTGTAACATTTGGAGGAGGGATCACTATGCAGTAAGCGTCACTTGAAGACTCTAAAGGTTTAAAATCTCGACCATTTTCCCATGTTTTATAAATTTTATCTTCAACAAGACTTGGTTGATAATATTTTTCCAACATTAGTTTTTTTTGTTTTCTGTGCTAATGATGATTTTTGATGAATTTAATCTCTCTTGTATAATTTTTGTTAGCTCTTCATTAATGATTTGATCTAACTTTGACTGCGGCAATGAAGCTACTGCATCACGTACCGCCTTTTTTATTTGCTCCTCATTTACTGTATCTGCAATACTAATATCTAATTTAGATCTTTCCTCTTCAAAATTTTTTATTTTCTTATCATTAATTGGATCAGATAATTCAAGTATATCTATCTTCTCATCTTCTTTTTTTACCTCTTCATCAATTGGATTTGTGAGCTCAATTACATCTTTAGGCAGTCCTTCATCCTGACGTACAGATTTTTCGGACATCATATTTTTGATAGCGTCTAGTATCTCTTCTGTATTTGAACTATTTTTATTCATTTTAATACTTTTATAGCGATAAGTAGTTAGAAACTAAAGCTATTTTTTTTAATGAACATGCTTAAAACCGGTATTGAGCAGTTAAATAACTTTTGTTCACTAATTGAACGCCCATTCTTTTTGAATAATTTGGCTGAACAGATTTCTCCTTCTTGAACAATAGCAAAAAGCCTTCCTTCTTCATCTAATTGATCAATTATATTTAGTGGAACTTCTTGTATAGCACCTTCAATTATAATTGCATTAAAAGGTGATTGTTCGTTATATCCTTTCACAATTTCATTCTTAATGAAGACAACATTATTTATATTGTTTTTTTTTATTGCATTTTCAGAATTATTAAGAAGCTGCTCATTTTCTTCAACAACGATCACTGTTTCCGCTTGATTAGATAAAATTGCACTTAGATAACCGGTAGTTGCTCCTAATATCAAAACGTTCTCGTTAGCTTTCAAGTTTATGCTTAGAGCTATTTGGGCGATAAGGCTTGGCTTCAAAATTGTCCTTTTATCCTTTAATATGATATTTTTTTCAACATATGACATTTCTTTCATAGCCTCGGGCATAAAGTCATTTCTATCAAGGGAATAAAAAACGGAAAGCAGTTCCTCACTCATGCCATTTATTGGCTTTATTTGTCCTTCAATCATATTTTTATTGAGTATTTCTTCTGCCATAATCTTATTGATACGTTTATATAGTATATGATTACTTACTTTTCAAAAGTATTCACTTTTTGTGATTATTAATGATATATAAAACTTGCATTTAGGCCACGTGGCGGAATGGTTACGCAGAGGACTGCAAATCCTTGTATACCGGTTCGATTCCGGTCGTGGCCTCCATTCATTATTAAATTAGATGCTTTTTAAGCGATTGAATAATTCTATCTGCTTGATCATCACGTATCCATGAATGAAAACTTTTTATCATTGTAGGTGAAAAATTTGGTAACAATTGATTGAGTTTACTTTTCATTGACCTTATCGATGCACCTTTTTCATGCGAAGCAAGATAAGCGATGTAAGATTGTGGATATTCTGGTTGCAATCTTATTAATTTTTCTGAATATTTTTGTGCATCCTTCATTTTTTCGTCGATAAAGTTGAATCTCCAAAGCTCAAAATATGTTCTCCATTGCCCATAAATATCCTCGTATAATTCAAGTGCTCTGTCCATCTCTTGATATGCTCTCTTTTTCTCATCGATCTGAAATAAAGATGAGCCAAATAATCGACGTCCATGTGCAAACTTCTTATTTAACTTGATTGAGTTATAAGAGTGGTTCAAGGCAAGGTCAAAATTACCACCATAATAATATGATAACCCAAAAGCAAATTGACAAAGAAAATTATTTTCATTTAATGAAACTGAACTTCTTGCAAGATTTAAAAGTGTTTTTCTAACTTTGTTTGGATCTCTTACATTAAACATCCAGAGTTTATCGGCGTAGGACATGGCAATTTTTGAAATAGTAATTGCCAAGTCTTCTTTTGGTATCGAGCTACTAAGTTTGTCGTATGAATTTTTTGATAATAAAAATCTAATTGTTCTTTTATCTTTTTGGTTTTTTGATTTTCTTATTACTCCATTTTCCTCAAGATATTTTAACCTTCTCCAAAGAGTTCTCTCTGGAGACTGAGTAAAATATTGAATGTCATAGAATGAAAGACCTTTATAAAAATTCACATAAAGTCTAAATACAATCTCTAAATCCAATAAACTTGTAAGCGCTAGTGATTTAAGTACTTTAAATAACCCCCCGTATAAAAAGCTAAATACAGCCTCATCAAGTAAATTTACATTTTTAGATACTTGATCACTTCTTCCAAATCCAAATTCATAAATATTGTCTTTTTGTACTGTCATTGAGAACATTTATATCTTTCTTATCAAAGTAAAACTAGATATAAACTTTATCTTTTGTTATAAGAAATTACATAATCCCCGGTAGCTCAGTTGGTAGAGCAAGCGGCTGTTAACCGCTTTGTCACTGGTTCGAGTCCAGTCCGGGGAGCCAAATTATAAAATTTGGCTTAAGAATGTTTTAGTTCGCTCACTTTCAGGGTTATCAAAAAAGTCTTTTGGATTTTTTGCTTCTACGATTTGTCCCTCATCCATGAAAATAATGCTATCAGCAACCTCTTTGGCGAATCCCATTTCGTGTGTAACAACAATCATTGTCATGCCGCCTTGAGCGAGGCCAACCATCACATCTAATACTTCTTTAATCATCTCAGGATCAAGAGCTGAAGTGGGTTCATCAAAAAGCATAATTCTAGGCTCCATACAAAGTGCTCTCGCTATTGCTGCTCTCTGCTGTTGGCCTCCAGACAACTGAGCTGGATACTTGTGTGCCTGATCATCTATTTGAACTCGTTTTAAATATTCCATAGCCTTTTCTTTAGCTTCAGCTTTTGGTAGCTTTCGAACCCATATAGGTGCAAGCGAACAATTATCTAATATGGATAAATGTGGAAATAGATTAAATTGTTGGAATACCATTCCAACTTCTCCACGAATTCTCTCAATACTTCTGCTGTCATTAGTCAGCTCTGTGCCTTCAACTATAATATTGCCTCGTTGATGTTCCTCTAATCTATTGATGCATCTGATAAGTGTTGATTTTCCAGATCCGGATGGACCACAAATAACAATCTTTTCCCCTTTGTTAATTTCAAGATTAATATCATTCAGCACGTGTAGTTCACCAAACCATTTGTGAACATTTTTCATTTCTATCATTAATTCAGAACTCATACTTATCTTCCTGTATCTAATTTCTTTTCCAGTCGTTGACTATACCAACTCATAGCATAACAAAAAACCCAAAATACTGCAGCAGCAAAAACATATCCCTCATGAGAAAAGCCTAACCAATCAGGATTTGTTCCAACAAATTGAATAATACCAAGAAAATCAAACAAACCTATAACTAAAACCAGGGTTGTATCCTTAAATATTGCTATAAAGCTTCCTATGATTGCTGGTATAACCATTTTAAGTGACTGAGGTAAAATTACTAATGCCATCATTCTCCAGTAGGTTAACCCAACTGCTTGTGATGCTTCGTACTGACCCTTTGGCATTGCCTGCAAACCGCCTCTCACAACTTCAGCTAAATATGCAGCTGAAAAAAACATAACTCCAATCAATGCTCGAATTAATTTATCAAAGTTGACCCCCTCGGGCATGAAAAGTGGAAACATATTTGAGGCCATAAATAAAACTGTTATAAGCGGAACACCTCTCCAAATTTCAATAAAGATTGTACATAAAATTGAAACTACCGGCAGCTTAGACCTTCTGCCAAGAGCTAGCATTACTCCAATTGGTAGAGATAATACAATTCCGACTCCAGCAATAACTAGTGTTAAAAATAAACCACCCCACAAACGTGTTTCAACTGCTTCAAGGCCAAGACCACCTGACAACATAATCACACAAATGATTGGGAAAATTATAAGCAGAAAAGCACCTACCCAGCCTTTGTGCTTAAGATTAGGAATGAGTAGATATACTCCTGATATTAATAGAATAAGATAGACAAAATTTATTCTCCATAATTCTTCAGTTGGGTATAGTCCATAAAATATAAGCTTGATATTTTGTTGAATAAATATCCAGCATGCTCCTTCGTTTGTACAGTCATCTCGGGTCGAGCCAACAAAATTTGCATCTAAAAATATCCAGTTCACTAGTGGAGGGATTAGATTGTAAAGCAGGTATAAGCCAAAAATTGTAAGTAAAGAATTATACCAATTAGAAAAAAGGTTTTTTCTAAGCCATCCCATTGCTCCTAACTCGATAACTGGAGGTCCCATCTCTTTGTTGGCAGCACTCATTTATCTTTCACCATCAACTTTCATAAATCTGTTAAATAAATTCATAATTAAAGATGTGAAAAGGCTTAAAAATAGATATACACCCATCACCATTCCAATAATTTCAATTGCTTGACCAGTTTGCATTAATGCCGTTCCAGCAAATACCAAAACGAGATCAGGATATGCAATAGCAGCTGCCAAGGAAGAGTTTTTAGTTAAGTTTAAATATTGATTAGTTAATGGCGGTACAATAACTCGCAAAGCCTGAGGAATTATAATTAGACGAAGTATTAGATTTTGTTTTAGACCAACAGATTTTGCAGCTTCTGTTTGACCTTTCGACACCGCCATGATGCCGCCTCGGACCACCTCTGCAATAAATGAAGCTGTGTACATGGCTAACGCAAAAGTTAGAGCAACTAATTCAGGTATTAACTTTACGCCACCTTTAAAATTAAAACCTTTTAACTCCGGGTATTCAAAAGAAACTGGAAAACCAGTTGCAGCTAAACTAATAAAGAATGTGCCTAAGATTAATGCAGTTGATACATAGAAGGCAGGGAATCTCTCTCCAGTTCTATTTTGTCTACGTTTTGCCCAAATGAATATTCCAATTGAAATTATTATTGTTAGCCAAAGTAAGTAAAATATTATTGAAGATCCCTCACCGAATACAGTGTCAGGTATAAACAAACCTCTGTTATTTAGAAAAAATGAATCGTAAAGCTCTAAACTTTGCTTAGGTTTTGGAAGTGCCCTTAAAACAGCAAAGTACCAAAAAAATATTTGAAGAAGTAATGGGATATTTCTAAGAATCTCAACATAAGCCTCTGCGATCTTTGCAATCAGCCAATTAGATGATAACCGCATGATACCTACTGTAAATCCGATTATTGTTGCAAAAAGAATTCCTATTCCTGCAACCAGCAGGGTATTCAATAAACCAACAATAAATGAGTCAAAATAAGTAGATGTTGGAGAGTACTCTATAAGAGTCATGCCTATATCAAATTGAGACTCAACCCCAAGAAAATGAAAACCGCTTGCTAAGCCCCGTTCCAACATATTGCGAGCTGTGTTAGTAACAATGTAGTAAATACCAAGAGCTACTAACCCTAATGTGATAAGCTGATAGAAGACTCCTTGAACACTTCTATTAAATAGAAAGCTTCCTAATTTTGATCTATCCGTCTCCATAACCGCTAAAAACTATATATTGATTTGAATTATTTACACATAAAAAAGGGGGCCTAGTGGCCCCCCTTTAAAGTGATCTTTGCTAGAAATTACTTCAACTTTTATCTAGCTGGAGGAGCGTAAAGAACTCCACCGTTTTTGTAAGAAGCATTTGGTGATCCTGCTCTTGCAAGGCCTACAGGAGTATTTTCACCGACGTGTTTTTCATAAACATCACCGTAGTTTCCTACCATTGTTACAATGTCATAAGACCAGCTATCACCAAGGTTTAAACCTGCGCCAGTTCCACCCTCTTTACCACATAGTCTTGCAACTACTGGGTTTGAAGTTAATGCACAAGTAGTCTTAGCATTTGACTGAGTAAGACCAAATTCTTCAGCTTCAATCATCGCATTAAGTGACCATCTTACTACGTCTGCCCAGTCACCATCGCCTTCTCTAACAACAGGACCAAGAGGTTCTTTTGAAATAGTTTCAGGAAGAACTACGTGAGCATCAGGATCTGCAAGCTTTGTTCGTTGAGCAGCTAGTCCTGATTTGTCAGTTGTATATGTATCACAACGACCTTCATCGTATGCGTTTACAACTTCGTCAGCCTTTTCAAACACAACTGGTTCATATGCCATTCCATTGGCTCTGAAAAAGTCGGCCATGTTTAATTCAGTTGTCGTACCTAAATTAGTACAAACACTTGCACCATCTAGTTCCATTGCACTAGAAATGCCAGAGTCTTTTCTAACCATAAAACCTTGTCCATCATAAAAATTGACACCAGCAAACTCTAAACCGATTTGAGCGTCACGTGATAATGTCCAAGTTGTGTTTCTTGATAAAACATCAATTTCACCAGCCTGAAGTGCGGTAAATCTTTCTTTAGCAGTAAGAGGTACGTACTTCACTTTATCTGGATCTCCAAATATGGCAGCAGAGACAGCACGACATACGTCTACATCAATACCGCTCCAGTTTCCATTTTCATCTGGGTTTGAAAAACCAGGAACTCCCTGACTTACTCCACAGTTGAAAAATCCTTGTGATTTAACAGTGTCAAGCGTTCCAGCAAATGCTGTTGGAACCATCAATACTGAACAAACTAAACCAAGGAATGAGATTCTTATATTATACATAAGTGATTAATCCTTTTTTTTATTTAATTAATTAATTTTGAAGGAGAAATTTAATCATAGTTTTGTATGGATGAGAAATAAAAAAATACTCAAAAAAACAATTGTAGATCTACATTTAGTATCTAAAATTTATTTTAGTACAATATTTTGAGCAATAGTTATTCTTATATCAATCTCTTCTAAGTTTGGATCTATTAAAGACTGAATACGCTCTACGTCTTCTGTTGAAAGTTGGTCTATTAAATCATCAATACCCTCACGTCCAGCACCACATAGAGACGATTGATTGCATTGCAAATACCACCTCACCGCTTCAAAAATATTCTTTTTTGTGCCGTCGCCAAATTCATACATATTGGCAACATTATATTGTGCTTCAGGAACACCATTTTCTGCAGCAAATAAATAATATTTAAATGCCTTTTTTAAATTTGGGAAAACATTCGAGGTATAAATGTAAAATTGCTCGTCATACATTTCCCCAAGTGCATAGGCTGCTCTTGGATCATTATAATTTTCAAATAAATCAATGTAGATCTCATATGCTTTCCTTTTGTTATTAATACAAAAATTCTTTATATCGCATAATTTTAAGAATTGTGCATCGTAATAAAGCATACCTAGTAAATATTTTGCATCAAGGTTTTCATTTTCACTAAGTTGTATCAACATATTAATAGCTAATGTTTTATCGCCACTCCTAAATAAATCATAAAAAGTATGTTCCTTTGATGAAACATTTTGAGTGAGAAATATAAGAAATATTAGGTGTATTAAAATTTTCATTGCTTTAAATCTAATGGCGCGCCCGAGAGGATTCGAACCTCTGACCCACAGCTTAGAAGGCTGTTGCTCTATCCAGCTGAGCTACGGGCGCTTATTTGAAATTATCTGCATATGACTTAGTTATAACTTTCCTCTCAGAGGTTTCAAGAATTTCATAATCTAAATTATTTTTTTTTGCATAATTGATTGCGTCTTCTTTAGATGAAAACTTTAACTCAATCTGAGTAATAGTATTACTGCCTCCATTCCATCCCATCATGGTATCTTTAAGTTGATTTTTTTTATCTAAAAATTTTAAAACCCACTTATTATATTTTGCTCTTCCAGACTGCATTGCAGTTTTTGTTGGTTTAAATATTTTTACCTTCATATTCTTTATTCTGTACCATCAAGATTCATTAGTCCTTTATACAGGTCAGGTCTTCTGTCTCTAAAAACTCCCCACACATTTCTAAGTGTTTCTGCATCGGCTAAATTAATCTTGCCAATGAGTACTTCTTCTTTATCTCTACTACCTTCTGCGATCTTGTCGCCAACATGATTGGTTACAAAGGAACGTCCATAGAAATAGTTTTCAATATCAATCCCTTTTTCAGTTCCAATCCTATTTGAAGCTATAACAGGTATTTGATTTGACGCTGAATGACCAATCATTGCTCTTTGCCACATATCAGAACTGTCAAATCCATCATCCTCTGGCTCTCCGCCAATTGCTGTAGGATAGAGTAAAAGTTCAGCACCGCTTAGAACCATTGACCTTGCAGCCTCTGGAAACCATTGGTCCCAACATATACCAACACCAATCTTAGCGTATTTTGTATTCCATACTTTGAAGCCTGTGTCTCCAGGATTAAAATAAAACTTTTCTTGATATCCTGGTCCATCAGGAATGTGTGACTTTCTGTATTTTCCTAATATGCTTCCATCTGCATCTACAATTGCAACTGAATTATAATGAGCCCTATTTGCTTTTTCAAAAAAACTCACTGGCAAAACAACTTTTAGCTCTTTAGCTAATCTAGAAAATTTCTTTATTGTTGGATGGTTATCAAAAGGCTTTGATAATTCAAACATTTCTTCTTTTTGATCCATACAAAAATATTGAGACTCAAATAATTCTTGAATTAAAATTATTTGAGCACCTTTGGAAGCAGCCTGTCTGACAAGCTTCTCAGCATTACTCACATTCTTATCAGTATCATTTGAGCAAGCCATTTGCGTTGCTGCCACGGTTACTTCTTTCACGATTTACTCCTTGGTTGTTGTTGCGTGATGCAGTGTACACCACCTCCTCCCAAAAGTATATGAGACCCATCAAGAGTAACTACTTTTCGATCAGGAAATGAACTTTTAACTATTTCTAAAGCATTTTGATCTGCCTTTTCATCACCGAAAATTGGAAGAATTACAGCTGAATTTGCAATATAGAAGTTAATATATGAGCATGGCTCATCATCATTTGGAATTATTCTTTTATAAGACATCTCTAATTCAATTACATCTAGGTCATTTCCATTTGCATCTTTTGAAGTTTTTAAAATTTCCAAATTTTCATTTAGTAGGTCATAATATGGATCTTGTTTGTCTTGACATGTCATAGCCATAACCCTTCCGGGAGAGATAAAACATGCAACATTATCCACATGACCATTTGTGCCTTCGTCAGTTCCATGTTTTAGCCAAATAATATTTTTAACACCGAAAAAATTCTTAAGGTTTTCTTCAATATCTAGTTTTGAAAGATTAGGATTTCTATTTTTATGCAGTAGGCATTGTTCTGTTGTCAATAATGTTCCATTACCATCAACATCAATGGAACCACCTTCTAGCACCATATTATTTTTAAAATATTGAGCTCCAGATTTTTCAATCATCATTTTGGCTACTTTATCGTCAAGCTCATAATTTTCTTTGTAACCCCAACAATTAAAATCTGAATCCACTCCTGCTAATCCATGATTATGATCTAAAAGAAATATAGCGCCTGAATCCCTTGACCATGCGTCATTGATAGGAAACTCGATAATATCTATTTTTTCACTTAGTAGACTTTTTGCACTTGCAGAGTCCTTTGGATTAACAATCATTTTAGTTTTTTCAAATTGTGAAATAGCATTTGCAACTTTTGCCCATGCATCTCTTCCCTTTTGATAATCAAAATGTGACCAAGATGATGTTACATCAGTTGGAAATGTTTCTGTTGGCCATTGCATCCAGCAGCACTCGTGCGGAAACCATTCAGCTGGCATTCTGTAAGAATTTTCGATTGGCACGCTCATTAAAAACCTCATTGGTCGGGGCGGCAAGATTCGAACTTGCGACCCTCTGGTCCCAAACCAGATGCGCTACCAGACTGCGCTACGCCCCGAAACGAGTGAGAATGTATCTAAAAACAGATAAATCTTCAATCTATTTAAGAAAATCTAATAGTATATTATTTACTTCGTCAGGCTTCTCCTGTTGTACCCAATGACCTGCATTTTTAATTATATGATTTGAGATAAGGTTTTCATGCAGGGCTGGATTTATCAAACTCCATTTAGCCACAGGATCGTGCTCGCCCACAATAAAACATGAAGGAGGTGATATTTTTTTCTCATGTGTATCTTTTGTAATCTCCCAATTTTTGTCAATGTTTCGATACCAGTTAATTGGTCCGCGCATTCCTCCATTTGTAAATTCTTTAAGATAAAAATCAAAATCCTCTTCAGACATAAACTCAGGAATTTTACTATGTTCACCAAGTGAGTCTAAGAACGTCATCTCATCTTTGTACGGTTTAGGTTCAAAAGTTTGTGACTCTTCTCCATCACTTGTTAGAGAACTATATACTGCAATTAAAGATTTTCTCATGTCTTGCTCTAATTCTTTCTCGACACGTCCTTCTTCTTGAAAATAAATCATATAAAAAAATACATCTTTGAACATGAATTTCATTGTTTCAATTGGTGGCATTTTTGAAACTAAATGTGGTACGCTCATTCCACAAACTTTATTAACTCGGTCAGGATGATACAATGATGTATTCCAGGCAACTGGGGCTCCCCAGTCGTGTCCAATTAATGAAAAATTATCTTCTTTCATCTCATCTGCTATAGCAATAATATCTGAAGTGAGCTTCATAATATTGTAAGCATCGATTTCAGTTGGCTTTGAAGTTTTTCCATAACCTCTCATATCTGGTACTGCTACTTTGAAACCGTTTTTAACTAAAGAAGTAATCTGATGTCTCCAAGAATACCATGACTCTGGCCACCCATGCGCCATTATTACTAATGGACCCTCTCCATCAATAAATGTATTGATTTCGATATCCTTATTTTTAATAATTTTAAAATTTTTCTTATTAAACATTGCTAAGATGGATCCTTTTTTCCGTGATTTCTTAAAATTTTAAAAATCCCGTCTGATGTAAAAATAATCTTATCATCTATGAATAAGTTGCACTTCATAAATAAAATTGATTTTGTTTCTCTCGTAATTTCTGCAAAACCATATACCCAGGATCCTTTTGGAGCAGGGCCTACATAATTAGCATTTAATTTAGCAGTTAAGCATGGAAATGAGTCCTTTTTCCAAGCAGTATAACCCATGATTCCATCTGCAAATGCAATTAGTGTGCCCCCGTGTGCTATACCGGCTTTATTGCAATTAATTTCCTCAACCGTAAATCCTTTATAAAAAATTCCATCGAGTTCTAAATTATAGAGAAAACCATTATTTTTTGAGAACGGCCCAGGATCAGTATCCTTAATATAGTTTTTTATATTTTTTAATATGTCAGTTTGCATTGCAAAAATATATTTGATTAATGATGAATGATAAATATATAATTGACCGAAGATTATGGGGAGCTATTGCTGAGAGGTTCCAAATAATGGAACGACCCAAAACCTGATCTAGATAATGCTAGCGGAGGAAATATGCAAAAAATATCAATTATTTTATTTTTTTTTATTTTTTTAAACAGCTCTTTTGCCCAGGACAAATTGGTTGTTGGAACCTACGACTCTTTCTCAGCTGATTGGGGGCCAGGGCCTATTATAGAAGAAAAGTTTGAAGAAATTTGCAATTGCGATCTTCAATTCATCTCAACCAGTCAAGCAGGCACTTTAAATAGTGAAATTTTTCTGAGAGGAAAGGATGTGATTCTTGGAGTAGAAATGCACGAATTTAATTTTTCAATTGAAGATTGGCATGAGTATGATCATGGTTTTTTTTCGTTTATTTATGACAGTAGTAAGATAACTAACCCACCCAAAACTTTTGAGGAGTTGGTAAATCGTGAAGATCTTAAAATCGTTGTGCAAGATCCTCGTACAAGTCCAGTTGGCATTGGTTTGTTAAGGTGGATGAAATCAATATTTAAAGATGACTTCTCTATTAAGTTAAAACAATTAGATCAGAATATAATAACATACACACCAGGATGGTCTGAGGCTTATGGAATTTTTCTTGAGGGAAATGCAGACCTTGTTTTGAGTTATAGCACTTCACCATTTTATCACCAAGAATATGAAAATGAATACAAATACAAGTCACTTAATTTCACTGAGGGTCACTTAGCGACGAGGGAGATTGTTTATGTTCGAGAGAAGTCAATGAATCAAAAACTTGCAAAAAAATTTATAGATTTCATTATTGAGGATGAAATTCAAAAAATAATATCTTCAATGAACATTATGTATCCATCAGTTGATAAAACTGAACTAATTCCAGAAAAAATGAAAAATTTAATAAAACCAAAAGAAATTGATTATAAAGTATTTCTAGAGTCTGAACCATTAATTGAAACTTGGCTTGAAACTATTGCAGGTTAATATAAAAGACCTAATTCCAATAGGAGTTTTTTTTCTCGTTTTAGCGACGGTTGTGTTACCTATATTCGGTTTAGTTTATTATTACAATTTTAGTTTCACACTTAATTTCTCAAATTACTATTTTACAATTATTTTTTTTACAATCTTTCAATCATTTGCCTCTGCCTTTTTTTCTATAGTAATAGGTTCCGTATTTGCACTTTTATTAATAAGGCACAGACATCATAAAAGCATAAAACTTATCGTAAATTTTTTGTCAATTTTATTTGTATTACCAACAATACTATCAGTATTTGGAATCCTAACATTTTACGGACAGTATTTTTCTATTTATGGAATAATTGGCATATTACTTGGTCATACAATTTTAAATACTCCATTAATAACAAGAATTATATTTCAAAGTCTAAATGATATCAGTTCAAATGAATATATGCTTGCAAAACAAATGTCTTTGGACAAGTTAGGAATTTTCTTTGCTATTGAATGGCCTATTATAAAAAAAAATATACCCAGTCTCTTTGTTATTGTTTTTTTTATATGCTTTGTAAGCTTTACCCCAGTTTTAATTCTGGGTGGAAGCCCAAAATATTCAACTTTAGAAGTGGCGATTTATTATTCTGTAATTTTTAATAATGATTTTAATGCAGCCCTAAATTTATTGCTTATACAATTATCAATATGTCTTTTCATATACGCCGCTTTCTTTAAAAATTTTAAAAGTTCAAATTTTATAATTGATGAACAACGAAATTTTTATGAAGATAAAAAAAGGGGATTTTTTATCCATATAGAAATTATATTCATAATACTGATTTCTATTTTCATTTTTTCTCCGATATGCTTCATAATCTTAAATGGGTTCAATAAAGAACTTATAAATATATTTGCATCATCATATTTGTGGCATGCAATAAATAACACATTTGTGATTTGTTTTTTTTCAGGGGCTATTTCAGTTTTTGTAGCTCTCAACTACCTTAATTTGATCTATCGCAAAAAATATTTTACAGAAATATTGATTTATTCACTTATTATATTTTCGCCAGTTGTCATGGCTGTTGGATATTATATATTATTGTTTAAAATCAGCTTATTTGATATACCGAATATTCTTATAGTTATCGTTCTAAACGCAATCTTTTCGCTACCGTTTACATATAACTTTCTAGCTCCATCTTACTTTAAAATTACACATGAGAATGAAGACATCTCAAAAAGTATCAATATATACGGATTAAAGAGATTTCTAATTATTGATTTTCCTAGACTAAAAGTACCAATAATTACCGCTTTCTCAGTATCTTCAATACTATCTGCTAGTGATCTCGTTATCATTTCCTTTTTTGGTACGAATAGCTTGTCAACTCTAACTCAAACAATATATAGACTTATGGGAAGTTACAGGATGGATGAAGCATATTCGGTTTCTCTAATATTGCTAGTGTTTTGCATCTGTTACTTTGGAGCTTCATACGTATTTATGAAAGGTAAGTTATGGAACACTCATTAGATTTAACCTATCACTGGGCTGGTTTCTCAGCTTTAGTTATCTTTGTCATCGCTTATGCATTCGTGATGGCAGAAGAATTCACTCATTTGAGAAAATCAAAACCGGTTGTACTTGCGGCTGGCTTAATATGGGGAATGATTGCAATTGCATATTCCAACACTCCTCATTACGAAATGGTTGAACATGAAATTAGACACAGTTTTCTTGAATATACAGAACTTGCTTTTTTTCTCTTAGTTGCAATGACTTACATTAACGCTCTTGAAGAACGCAATGTGTTTAATTCTCTCAAGTCATGGTTGATTAAAAATCAATTTAGTTACAGACAATTATTCTGGATTACAGGTGTATTAGCATTTTTTTTGTCTCCATTAGCTGATAATCTAACAACTGCTTTAGTGTTATGTGCGGTTGTAGTAGCTGTAGGGTCATCAAGTCCTAAATTTGTCGGATTAGCCTGTGTCAATATTGTTGTCGCTGCAAATGCAGGTGGAGCATTTAGTCCCTTTGGCGATATTACAACTTTGATGGTATGGCAAGCTGGTCAGTTAGACTTTTTACAATTTTTTGCTTTGGTTATTCCATCAGTTGTAAATTATATTATTCCTGCAAGCATAATGCACTTTTTTGTTTCAGACCATAAGCCCGATGTTGCAGAGACAAGCGTTACAATCAAATATGGGGGAAAGACAATTATTCTACTTGGCCTTTTAACTATTGTGACTGCCGTAAGTTTTCATAATTTTTTACATCTTCCTCCAGTGTTTGGAATGATGACTGGTCTAGCATACTTACAGCTCTACAGTTTTTATATTAAAATTAGTGTCAAAGAAATAGAGGAGCAGAAATATGATTTCTTCGAGAATGTTGCTCGTGTTGAGTGGGATACATTATTATTTTTCTTTGGTGTGATTCTATCTGTTGGAGGCCTGGGCTTCATAGGCTATCTAGAATACGTATCAGAATTTATGTATACAGACTTAGGTGCAACTACTGCCAACGTTTTAGTAGGCATACTCTCAGCTATTGTAGATAATATTCCAGTGATGTTTGCAGTGTTAACAATGGAACCTGCAATGCCAGACTCACAATGGCTGCTTGTTACTTTAACTGCTGGTGTGGGCGGCAGTATGTTGTCTATTGGATCTGCAGCAGGCGTAGCTTTAATGGGTCAGTCAAGAGGCATGTATACTTTCTTTGGTCATTTAAAATGGACACCGATTATAGCAATTGGATACTTTGCAAGTGTCTATGTGCATATATTGATAAATTTTTAATTCAGAATGAGAGTATTTTTAACTTTTTGCCTTATATTTCTCTTAAACACAGGAGCCTCAATGTCAGAAAATGCATATAGTTATTCTTTTAAAGATATTAATGAAGAAGATATAATTAATCTTTCTGACTACAAAGGTAAAACGCTTGTTGTTGTAAATACTGCAAGTTTATGCGGTTTTACTTATCAATACGATGGGCTACAAAAACTTTATGATGACTATAAAGATCAAGGGCTGGTTGTATTAGGTGTCCCATCTAATGATTTTGGAAATCAAGAGTCTGGTACAAATAGTGAAGTAAAAGAATTTTGTGAAAGCACATTTAGTATAACGTTTCCACTTACAGAAAAAAATGTTGTCAAAGGCAAAGATGCTCATCCATTTTTCAAATGGTCTAAAAAAAAATTAGGTTTTATCGGTGGAGTTCCTCGATGGAATTTTCATAAAATTATAATTGGCAAAGATGGCAATGCAATTGCAGGCTATACTGCATTAACTCGTCCATCATCTAAAAAATTTATAAGTGAAATAGAAAAAGCTCTTCAGCTTTAATTCTTTTAATAGCTTATGGGTGATCTTTTTATTATTCTAGGAAATCAGCTTTTTGATCCAAAGCATCTAAGTAAATATAAAAATAGTAAGATATTCATGTGTGAGGATCTTGGTCTGTGTTCATATGAAAAACATCATAAGCTAAAAATTTTACAGTTTCTTTCCTCCATGAGAAGTTACAGAGATTTATTAATAAAAAAAGGTTTTTCAGTTGACTATTATGACTGTCAAAACAATTTTGAAAAAAAGTATGAAGATAAATTAGAAAAATCTATAAAAAAAAATAAAATAAATAAAGTAAGTCACTTTGAAATCGAAGATACGCCATTCGAAAAACGTATTAAAAAATTTATTATAAAACAAAATCTTGAGTATCATGTCATACAAACACCTATGTTTCTTAATACACGTGATGATTTTCAAAAATATCTGTCAAAACAAAAAAAGCCTTTCATGGCAACTTATTATAAAGAAAGTAGATTAAAATTTGACTTACTAATTAAAAACGAAAAACCTGTCGGCGGCAAATGGAGCTTTGATAAAGATAATAGAAAAAAACTTCCACAAGACCTAAAACTTCCAAAACAACCAAAAACAAGTGAAACCCAACATACAAAACAATTAAAAAACTTTATAGAAGAAAAATTTAAAAAACACCCTGGCAGTACAAAAAACTTTTGGCTACCAACAACACATAAAGATGCTTCAGAATGGCTGGACGATTTCATTAAAAATAAACTGAATTTATTTGGAGACTACGAAGACGCAGTGAGTCAAAGAGATAACATCCTGTTTCATAGCGCATTGAGCCCGCTTATTAATACAGGATTGATTACACCCCAAGAAATAATTAATAGATTAAAAAAATATAAAGGAAAGATAAGTATAAATTCACTTGAGGGATACATTAGACAAGTTGTTGGATGGCGAGAATTTATGAGAGGTATTTATCATAACTACTCGCCTAAAATGGAATCATCTAATTTTTTTAATCATAAAAGAAAATTCAAAAATGATTGGTATACTGGTGAAACAGGCATACCCCCTTTAGATCATTCAATTAAAAATGCTCTTAATTTTGGTTGGACGCATCATATTGAACGGCTAATGATACTGTCTAGTTTAATGAACTTGTGCGAAATACACCCAAAATATGTATATAAATGGTTTATGGAAATGTTTACTGACTCTTCTGAATGGGTGATGGTGCCAAATGTCTACGGTATGGGATTATTTAGTGATGGAGGCATCTTTGCAACCAAACCATATATTTGTGGTTCAAGCTATTATTTGAAAATGATGGATTTCAAAAAAGGTGAGTGGTGTGAGACAGTCGATGGCTTATATTGGAGATTTATAAATAAAAATAGAAAGTTCTTTAGTAGCAACCCAAGGCTAAATATGATGGTAAATGTATTTGATAAAATGAAAGAGGATCGAAAGAAAAGAATTCTTAAGAAGGCAGAAATTTTTATCAGAGAACATACAAACTAAGAAAATTTATTTACTCAATTGCATTATCCATATTCATAAGTATAGGTCTTCCATCATGAGCTGTGCTTAGGGGAATAACTTTTCCATCATACTGCGCACACAAGGTTGGAGCACTTCTTTTCTGATTACCAAGATTGACCTCAAGATCAACTATAATTAGCTTTACATCTTCCAATGTTTTTAAAATTTTCATATTTACCTCCTAATAAAAATATACAAATACAATAAAGATAGATCCAAGAAGCTGTGAGATAAATAAAACTACAGAGAAAAAATGAAGCATTTTGAATTTTTTTTCAGCATCAACGATACCACCTTTAAATTTATCTCTATAAATATTGATTCTAGGAGTTAGATAAATGAGATTGATTAAAAAGAAAGCAGAGGAAACCAAAGATATAATTAGAAAATCAATCATATTAATTACAAAAAAAACAGCACACGAAAGAATAGTAATGATTAATCCATAAATGAACATTCTGGGAAAAATAACTCGTAATAACTTACCTGCCTCATCTTCATTTAAAATTGAAAATATAGATGGTGTTACAACAGACATGAAAAAGATCATAAATCCAATAATTAATGAATGTAGAAAAATTCCAAATTCTAACATTGTAAATTTATTTAGTATTATCTTTTGAGAGAATTTCCTTTGAGTCTGTATAAGTCTCTTTGTAGTCTTTTTGATCAATAAGAGTTACAAATTCATGGTTAACATCACGGTGACCCATCTCATCGTTTCTAACAGCAATGATAACATCTCTTAATTTTGCAAACTGTGATAAACCCCAATAGTCGATTGCTATCTGAGGCGCTTTTGCGTTTTCAATGTTTCCATTTTCAATTTCATCTAAATATTCGGTATAACTTATAATTGCTTGCTCCTCAAAATAACCCACAATTCTATGGCAGGTGCGAGGTGATACTAAATACATTACAAAATAAAGATTAAAAAATATTCCCTGTACTATTATTACAAGAAATCTCTCAAAAACTGATGGCTTTGCAATGTTAATAAAAGTCATTAAATGCATTCTTTCGTTCTCAGCTTCATCTAGAAGTGTTTTGATCCAGCCTCTATCTTGCTCCATATTTCTTAGGCTTTTTAAATGATTAAGCATGCCGGCAACCATTCCAGGAACAGCTGCTACCGTCTCTAATATAACTGCTCTGTGCCCGTAACGTTTTTTAAAAAAAAGATCAGCGAAAAAACGAAGGGCTTTTGTGAATAAGAGAGCTATACGGTCACTGTTATTCACCGGTTTATAGTGCTTAAACATTTTAGACATATTATTTAGATAATATTTATTATCAGAAATTAAATACTTTTTAACGGATGATTTACTGACATTTTGTCACATATAGCGCTGTAAAGATGGCGGTCCCTACGGGATTCGAACCCGTGATCTTCTGGATGAAAACCAGATATCCTAACCGCTAGACGAAGGGACCTAATATATTATTTATATATCTAATAATCGGTCTAAATCAATAATTGATTAACTATTTTGTGATGCGGAAATATCAATAATATGTAATTGAGGTATTTTTTTACCCCCCCACTCATTGATCTTTATTTTGCCAAATAAACAAACTGATAAACCTTTATTTTTTATTAATTCTTCTCCAAGCTGCGTTTTTGTGCTTCTGAAAGCCATCGCTTCAATAAATTTTCCTCCATCAGATTTAATAAGACATTTAAAATGCTCCTCACCTATTTGATCGACGGTCGCAAGTATTACATTTTTAAAAATAAAAGATGGTTCGGGATTTTCCGATCCAAAAGGACCAATTTTTTCTATTTCCTTATGAACATCTAAATTAATTGCTGATGTACTTAAAATGTCATCGGCAAATAAAATTTTGTTATTTTCAGTATTAATAACTTTATTAGTCAATTGCCTCTCGAAAAATTTTTCCAAGTCCTCTATCTTTTCAGTTTCTATTGTTAATCCGGCTGCCATAGAGTGTCCTCCACCTTTCTTAAGTAAATTACTTTGAACAGCAGAAATAACTAACTGTCCAAGATCAATGCCTTTTATTGAGCGTCCGGAGCCTTTAGCTTCACCATTATTTATCGAGAAAACAATGCTAGGCTTATTAAACTTATCTTTAAGTCGACTCGCAATAATACCAATTACCCCCTCATGCCATCCTTCACCAGATACAATCAGTAGTTTATTTTTTAGTTTTTTATCATTAACTTGGGCGATGGCTTGATCTAAAACATAACTTTCTAGTGTGCGTCTCTCAGAATTAAATTTATCTAAATCGTTTGAGATGCTATCGATTTTACTTTTTTCACTTTCAGTTAATAAATTAGTGCCAAAGTTTGAAAAACCTAATCTTCCACCTGCGTTAATTCTTGGACCTATCTTGAAACCAAGATCATGAACAGATACTTTTGATTTTATATTTGATTTTTCAATCAATGAATTTAAACCTGGATTTAATCTTTTTTGTATTACGTCGATTCCCTTTGAAACTAGAATTCGATTTAATCCTTTTAGTGGAACAGCATCGCAAACAGTTCCTAAAGCGACAAGATCTAATAAAGCAATAAGGTTTGGCTCTTTTACGTTATTTTTTTTAAACCAATCTTCACGTCTTAATTTCCGGTTAAGCCCAATAATAAACATGTAAGTTACACCTACTGCTGAAAGATAGTTTAAACCTGAATTATCATCCATTCTGTTTGGATTTATAATTGCAGTTGCTTGTGGTAGTTTTATTTCTGGAATGTGATGATCTAGGACAATAATATCCATGCCTTGCTCTCTCGCATATTCAATCTCAGAAAAGGCCATTGTTCCACAATCCACGGTAAAAATAATTTTCACATCTCTTTTTTTAAAATTTGAAAAGGTTTGTATGCTAGGACCATATCCCTCACTAAATCTATCAGGTATATGAAATAATAGATTCATTGAAATTTGTTTGAAATAATTAATTAGAGTTGAAGTTGATGTGGAACCATCAACATCATAGTCACCAAATACTGCAATTCGTTCTTTACTAATTATTGCCTGATAAAGTCTCTCGCAGGCTTTTTCCATATCTGTTAAAACGTATGGATCAGGCAAACTGTCTTTTAATGAGGGCCTTATATACGAAATAACATCGTCTAAATTTACTTTTCTGATACTAAGTAATTTCGCAACTAGCGGACTTACTTCGTAACTTTGTGAAATATATTCCGTATCTTTTTCGCTATATTCTTTTAACGACCATTTTTTATTTGTTAGAGAAAAAAAATCTTCGTCGAAAGAGTCTTTTCTCATAGTTCAATCTTTTTTGTGATAAGTCTCGATATACTGAGATGATGCTTCGCCAGTTCTAAGAACTAATGAATGGGTTATGTAGTGACTGCTGTCAGATCTTACTCCTCTAACCATAGTACCTTCAGTTACACCTGTAGCAGAAAAAATAATATCGCCGTGTGCGAGTTCATTAAGATTATATTTTTTTTCTAGATCTTTAATACCAATCTTTTCAGCTCTGTTTTTTTCATCGTCATTATTAATTACAAGTCTAGTTTGCATTTGACCACCAATGCATTGCAGTGCTGCAGCAGCTAAAACTCCCTCAGGAGCTCCACCGATGCCAAGGTAAATATCAACTGGATTATGTTCTTGCGTTGTCATAATTACTCCCGCAACATCGCCGTCAGGAATAAGAACAATTTTTGAGCCGATTGTTCTTAAAGCCTCTATTATATCATCGTGTCTGGGTCTTTCTAATACACAGGCGGTAACCTCACTAATTTTAAGCTTTTTAGCTTCCGCGATACTTTTTATGTTGTCTTCGACAGCTGCATCAAGATCTATTACATCTTTTGGAAGGCTTCCACCAACTGCAATCTTATTCATGTAAGTGTCTGGCGCATAGAGCAACCCTCCTTTTTGAGCTGCAGCTACTACAGATAATGAATTTGGCATGCCCTTGGCTGTTATAGTAGTTCCTTCTAACGGATCTAACGCAATATCAACTTCGTGATTTTTGCCGGTTCCCACTTCCTCGCCAATATACAGCATTGGCGCTTCATCTCTCTCACCTTCACCAATAACAATTCTGCCATCAAAATCAATTGCGTTTAATGCTGTTCTCATTGCGTCTACAGCAACTTGATCTGCTGCTTTTTCATCACCTAGTCCTATTAATTTGGACGATGCAATTGCAGCCTTTTCCGTTGCAGCTACAATTCCTGATGCATATTGAGTTGATATTACGGTCATAACGAATCTTCAATTCTGATAAATTTAACAGATGAGCTTACTTCTGGTAATCTTTTTATCTGTTTAATAGATGATAAAAGCGATGATTCTCTAACTGTGTGCGTTATCAAAATAATTTCAGCAAAACTTGACCTTTTCGATGGCTTTTGAATTATGCTTTCAATCGAAATTTTTCTTTTTGATAGAGCTCTTGAAATTTTTGCCATTACCCCAGCTTTATCTTTGGCTGTAATTCTCAAATAATATGGGAATGACAAATCATCAATTTTATGAATTTTTAACTTCTTTTTCTTTTTTATTGATACGCCCAATGGATAATTATATGTACCTCTAATAATGTCCATAAGGTCTGACATAACAGAGGCCCCCGTTGGTCCAGCACCAGCACCAGGGCCTTCAAAAATATTTTTTCCAATTACTGAATCATTTACGACAACAGCATTAATCTCGTTACTCACTTTTGCAATATCTGATTTAAGTTTGACAAAACACGGATGAACTCTTTGTTCGATCTTTCTTAACTTTTTAGAAGCAACTGACAATAACTTTATTGAGTATCCTAATTCTTTTGCAAAAACAAAATCATATTTATCAATCTTTGTAATACCCTCTATAAAAGTATCTTTAAAGTTTACAGGAATATCAAAAGCAATACTTGATAACAATGTAATCTTATGAGCCGCATCAATGCCTTGAATATCAAATGTTGGATCTAACTCAGCAAAACCTTTTTTTTGAGCATCATTTAATACATCTTTAAAATCTCCTGTATTATTTTCCATTTTTGTTAAAATGTAATTACAAGTACCATTCAAAATACCATAAATTTTGTTTATTTTATTAAGACGCAAATTTTCTCTAACAGCTTTTACAATTGGTATACCACCAGCAATAGCTGCTTCATAATTGAGACAAACATTATTTTGCTCAGCAATTTTAGATAACTCATTTCCATGTACTGCAAGCAAAGCTTTATTAGCAGTAATTACATGCTTATTATTTTGGAGTGCTTTTTTAATAACTTTATATGCTATTCCCTTTGAGCCACCAATAAGCTCAATTAAAATATCTACATTGTCATTTGTTGCTAATGACATTGTATCAGTTGTTAACGGAAGAGACTTAACTGATAAGCTTCTTTTTTTTCTTAAGTTCTTAACCGCAATTTTAATTACATTGATATTTGCAGTTTTTTGAGAGGGTGTTTTAAAATTTTTTAATTGTTTGAGAAATCCTGATCCAACTGTTCCTAGTCCTGCGATTCCGACACCATAAGTCTTATTCATTGATTTCAACCTTTTCTGGTACGCTCTCTAGATCTGGTTTCTGAGCATTGTCATGATCATCTTGTATTAATTCGTCAGCATTTGGATTGATAAAAAATTCATAAAAAGAAAAATTTTGTACCGATGAGCAAGCATTGAAAGCAAATAAAAATAAAATTAAATTAAAAATAACTATTATTTTTTTTCTCATACTATTCCTAACCCCTCATCATAATCATTCATAAGATTAAAGTTTTGAAATGCCTGTCCAGCTGCACCTTTTAACAAATTGTCTAAAACACTAACGATACATAATTTATTCTCTTTATATCCCTTTTTTAATCCTATAACTAAGTTATTTGTGCCGACTACATCTCTAGAGGAAGGAATTTCATTCATTGGTAGCAACTGTATAAAATTCTCTTCATTAAATCTTTTTTGTAATATATCATATATATCATTTTGTGATGCCCCATTTGTATCAATATAAATGCTACTCAAAATACCTCTTTCAACAGGCAATATATTAGCCGCAAAGAAAACTTCAGTATGAATATTTTTGATTTTAGTTAGTTCTTGGTTTATTTCAGCTATGTGTTTGTGATCACCGATACCGTAGGTTCTTATATTTTCTCTAACTTCTTCAATTAACTCCTCTTTACCTTTTGTTTTACCTGCACCTGAGTATCCAGATTTTGAGTCAATTACGATGTCGTCAGTTTTAATTGCATTTTGTTCTATAAGCTCAATTAGCGGAATTAAGATGCTCGTTGCATAACAACCAGGGTTTGCAACATGCTTACAATTTTTTATCTTATCTCTATTAAACTCTGTTAGTCCGTATTGGAATTCGTTGTTTATTTCAAAGTTGCCGTGTTGAAAGCCATACCAGTTCTCATATTCTTTTTTATCATCAAGTCTAAAATCAACTGACAGGTCAATTATACTGATATTAGATTTCAATAGATCACTTCTTTTGTGAAGACTTTCATTTGGCAAGCAATTAAATATATAATCAATTCTGCTTAAATTTATATCTTCATACTTTTTATACTCAAGCGAGTGTTTTATGCCAATTGAGTCTTGGATTTGAACTTTCTCACCTGCTGACTTATTTGCAGATAAAGCCTCAATCCTAACATGGGGATGGTTGAGGCAAATTTTTATTATTTCATGTCCTACAAATCCACTGGCACCTAATATAGCTACATTTTTCATAATAATATATTAATTTTATAAAAAGAAAGTTTGAAAAATATTATCTTTTTGAGAATTGGAAACGTCTTCGCGCTTTACGTCTACCATATTTTTTTCTTTCAACAATTCGAGAGTCTCTCGTAAGTAAACCTTCAGTTTTAAGAATTGGCCTTAAGTTTGGATCTAGCAAAGTAAGTGCTTTTGAAATTCCATGCCTTACAGCACCAGCTTGACCGGACATTCCCCCGCCACTAACTGTTACTGTTGTATCAACATTCATTTTTTTGTTTGTCAGTTCAAGTGGTTGGTTAACTAGCATATTTAAAACAGGTCTTAAAAAGTATTTATCAACATCCTTGCCGTTGATAACCATTTTACCAGATCCATCTTTTATCCAGACTCTTGCAACAGCATTCTTTCTTTTACCTGTCGCATATGACCTTCCCAGATTATCCAATATAGGTTTAGCTAAATTCTCTTCTGTATTATTCATAGTATCATTCATTTAGACTACTTCCTGTATATTATATATTTTGGGATTTTGAGCTTCATGAGGATGTTTGTTACCTACATATACCTTCATATTAGATAGCTGCTTTCTTCCAAGAGGTCCCTTTGGTATCATTCTTTTAACGGCCATTCTAACAAGTCTATCAGGAAATTTTCCTTCTAAAATTTTTCTGGCATTGATACTTTTAATGCCACCAGGATATCCAGTGTGCCTATAATAAGTTTTGTCATCTAGCTTCTTACCTGTAAGCCTCACTTTTTCAGCATTAATAATAACTACATTATCACCGCAATCAACATGTGGGGTGTATGTTGGCTTATGCTTACCTCTTAAGATATTTGATACATTTGTCGCTAGTCTGCCCAATACAATATCTTTTGCATCGATCAGCAGCCAGTCTTTCTTTATGTCTTCTTTTCTTAGAGACTTAGTTTGCTTTAGTATCTTTGATGATGTCATGCTATAGTTTATTAGAGAATACAATAAAATATGTCAACAATATATATTTATATAGTAATTTCATATATTTAAATAGAGGTATTATTATACTATAATAATTATTACCCTTTACATAAGTCTTAGAGTGTTATTCAATATATTGTCGAGTTTAATGCAGCTTGCGGACTTAAACAGCTAAGCCACCGGCCGCACATAAATATTATGATGCGGTTTTTTTGTTCGCTGTGAAACTCATATAAAAATAATTAGAGGTAAAAAAATGGCAAAAAACAAATTCAATCCAGCAGACTCTGTAAATCCTGAAACAATTGCATTGCATGGAGGTGATTACAGAAGCGATCCATCTACTACATCGGTTGCGGTACCGATTTATCAGACTACATCATATCAATTTCATAATACTGAACACGCGGCTAATTTATTTGGAGCTAAAGATTTTGGAAATATTTATACAAGAATAATGAATCCAACTGTAGATGTTCTGGAAAAAAGAGTTGCGGCAATGGAAGGTGGTGTGGGAGCCTTATGCGTTAGCTCTGGTCAGTCAGCCTCTATGTTGAGTATACAAAATTTAGTAAAGGCAGGAGATAATATCGTAAGTTCTACAGATTTATATGGTGGAACATGGAATTTATTTGCAAACACAATGAAAGATTTAGGAATAGAAGTCAGATTTGCAGACCCAACAGACCCTGAAAGTTTTAGAAAAATGACAGATGATAATACTCGTGCTTATTATGCTGAAACTTTACCTAATCCTAAACTAAAAGTCTTTCCAATAAGGGAAGTGGCAGATATTGGAGATGAATATAATATTCCTCTTATTGTGGATAATACTGCAGCGCCTGTAATTTGTAAGCCAATTGAACATGGCGCAACTATTGTTGTGCATTCACTTACAAAATTCATAGGTGGCCATGGTACAACGATTGGAGGAATCATTGTTGATAGCGGTAAATTTGATTGGGCAAAAGATCCTAAAAGACAACCTATGTTAAATAATCCTGATCCAAGTTATCATGGTATGATATGGACTGAATTCGCTAAGGCTGTTGGTCCTATAGCTTATATTGTAAGAGCTAGATTTGTTGGTCTAAGAGACTTAGGTCCCGCTCTTCCACCTCAAAGTGCATTTCAAATAATTCAAGGTTTAGAAACTGTGTCATTAAGAATGGAAAAACATTGTTCTAATGCTGCAAAAGTTGCAGAATATCTTTCAAGTCACAACAAGGTTTCGCGAGTTATATATGCCGGTCTTGATGAGGGAGAAGCAGGTGAAAGAGCTAACAAATATCTCAAAGGAGGTCACGGTGCACTATGCGGCATTGAACTCAAAGGAGGTAAGGCAAGTGGTGAAAAGTTTATTAATAACTTAAATATGTTTTATCATGTTGCCAACATTGGTGATGCAAGAAGTTTGGCTATACACCCTGCTTCCACTACTCACTCTCAATTATCTGATGAGGATATGGAGTCAGCCGGAGTTAATCCAAGTTATGTGAGATTGTCAATAGGCATAGAACATATTGATGACATTATCGAAGATCTCAAAAATGCTCTTGATGCAGCATAGATTTTAGTTAAAAGTCTCTTCGGAGATAATTGCTTCGGTGAGACTTTTTGCTTAACATCCACATCGATATTGATACAAGAAATAAAACAATGGCATTCCCTTGGTGGGCAAGAGCTAAATACCACGGGATGTTCTGAAAAGTCATTAGCACCCCAAGCAAAATTTGTAATATAAATGTAAAATTAAATGTCAATAATAAATAATTTTTTTTAATGTCATTATTTTTTTTAAAAAAATCATAATTGACGTAAATAATTAAAAGTAAGATAAATATAGCAAAAGTACGGTGAATAAATATTATATATTCTCCTCTCTCGAAAAAATTAATAATGCCTCTCAAACTATTATTTTCAATTAGAGGAAAAATATTGCCATTATACATAGGCCAAGTATTAAACAATAATCCTGAATGAGTACCAGAAACAAAGGCACCATAAGCAATTTGAAGAAAAATAAATAATAATAATATTAAGAATAAGTACTCATTGTAAGTTTTATAAAAATTTGTCTTCTTATAAATATATTTCATATTAACCTCTAAAAATGTTTGGAACGTAATACCTAAAATAATAAAAGCCATTGTTAAATGCATCGCCAAACGATATTGACTTACATCAACTCTTCCAATAAGACCACTTTGAACCATATACCAGCCAATCACAGCCTGAAAACCAAGTAAAAAACCAATTAAAAATATTCTTAGAAAATAATAACTTTGGATTTTTTTCTTTATTAATAAATATATTAATGGAGCTAAATATAATAACCCAATTAATCGTGCAAAGAATCTATGAAACCACTCCCAAAAATATATAGTTTTAAATTCATTCAGCGTCATAGCACTATTGATAAGCATAAACTCATCAATTTTTTTATATTTATTGAACTCTACTTGCCATTGAGCTTCACTAAAAGGGTAAATTACTCCTGAAATTGGAAGCCATTCTGTTATTGATAGACCTGAGTCAGATATTCTAGTATATCCTCCAATAAGTATTATTGCACAAATAGATAATGTTAGAGATAATAGCC
>CACFGR010000004.1 GCA_902565955.1 uncultured Pelagibacteraceae bacterium
CACAAGCGGCTAATAAAACTATAGGACAAGGGGGCTTTCAAGAAGTAGAACAAATGGCATTGTTTAAAGATATGGTTTGCTATCAGGAGGAAGTGAGAGATCCTACTAGAGTTGCAGAAGTACTAAATCGAGTAATTTCAAAAGCATTTAAAGGTTCCGCGCCAGCACAAATAAATATTCCTCGCGACATGTGGACACAAATTATAGATATCGAGTTGCCGCCAATAATAAAATTTGAGAGACCATCTGGAGGAAGCGAAGCAATAAAAGAAGCAGCACAACTTCTATCTGATGCTGACTTCCCAGTAATATTATCAGGAGCTGGGGTGATCTTAGCTGATGCAATCAATGACTGCAAAGCTTTAGCTGAAAAATTAGATTCACCTGTTGCTTCAGGCTATCAACATAATGATAGTTTTCCAGGTAGTCATCCACTTGCAGTGGGGCCTTTAGGTTATAACGGCTCAAAAGCTGCTATGGAGTTAATTTCTAAAGCAGATGTTGTTCTTGCATTAGGGACTAGACTCAACCCATTTTCAACATTGCCTGGTTACGGAATAGATTATTGGCCAAAAGATGCAGCTATTATTCAGGTCGATATTAATTCTGATAGAATTGGATTAACAAAAAAAGTTTCAGTAGGTATATGCGGTGATGCAAAACAAGTTGCTCAGCAATTATTAAATAGCCTTTCTCCTGAAGCGGGGAACAAAAATAGAGATGAGAGGAAAGCTCTAATTCATCAAACTAAATCTGCTTGGTTACAAACATTGAGTAGTATGGACCATGAAGATGACGATCCTGGAACATCATGGAATGAGGAAGCTAGAGTCAGGGATGCAGATCGCATGTCCCCTCGCATGGCTTGGAGGGCAATACAGAATGGCTTGCCAAAAAATGCAATAATTTCATCCGACATAGGCAATAACTGTGCAATCGGGAATGCTTATCCAACATTTGAAGAAGGTAGAAAATATTTAGCTCCTGGTCTTTTTGGGCCTTGCGGTTATGGCTTCCCTTCAGTTTTAGGAGCTAAAATAGGCTGTCCAAATATTCCTGTTGTTGGTTTCGCTGGAGATGGGGCTTTTGGCATAAGCATGAATGAAATGACGTCTTGCGCTAGGGAAGAATGGCCTGCAATTACAATGGTGATATTTAGAAACTATCAGTGGGGCGCCGAAAAAAGAAATTCGATATTATGGTATGACAATAATTTCGTTGGTACCGAACTAGATCCAGAATTAAGCTACGCAAAAGTTGCAGAAGGCTGTGGATTGAAGGGTGTTATAGTTAAAACCATGGACGAGCTGACAAATTCACTCAGAACTGCGTGTGAAGAACAGTCAAACGGAGTTACAACTTTTATTGAAGTTATTTTAAATCAAGAACTTGGGGAACCTTTCAGACGAGATGCAATGAAAAAACCAGTTGAAGTTGCAGGCATCAATCCTGATGATATGAGCCAAGAGCAGCACGGTTAAACTCTTTGAAGAGTGTGCATTCGCGACCTTGCACTATCTTTGTGGTTAGGCAAAGCAATAAAAGGTTTTGATAATTTGATATAATTGTACTCATTCGATCTTTTCTCTAATTCACTCTTAAATCCAAGTTTTGAGAAAATTTTTTCTGAAATAGAGAGTATGAGATAACCACCAGGCTTTGTTAATCTAATTAACTCCCTTATTGATGACGGCCCTACATGACCTGACGTCAAAACACCTGTGCATATAACTAAATCAAATTGATTTCCTTTTAAACTTGTTTTTTTGCTTAACGACTCGCAAACTAGTTTTTTATATATTTTTTTAGAGCGAGCTACTCTTAACATATCTTTTGAATAATCTATCCCTACTATATTATTGTAACGAAGAGCTTTCAAAACTTCAGCGACATAACCAGTACCACACCCTGCATCAAGAATTTTTGAGCCCTTCTTTACAGTTATATACTTTTCTAGAATCTGTTTAACTTTACTTGGGTAAGCGTAGCCCCAGTCTTTTAGGTCACTGTCATAACCGTCAGCCCATTCCCTATAATGTTTTTTTAGGCTGGTTGAATTCTTTTCCTTATAAACAATGTTTAGCCATTTTTTACCCATAATGAGCGCTTTCCTCTTTTTAATATTTAATAAATAGTATAAAAATTAGTCATATATGTTGATCGGTGTTCCTAAAGAAATTAAGCCGCAAGAAAATAGAGTAGGCCTAACTCCTGAAAGTGTAAAGGAACTTATTGATGATGGCAATGAAGTAATCATTGAAAGAACAGCCGGTCAAGGGTCAGGTTTTGACGATCAAAATTATAACGATGTTGGGGCAACAGTTTTTGAAAATGCGCAAGATATTTTCGACCGCGCTGAGTTGATCATCAAAGTTAAAGAACCTCAAGATAATGAAATAAAAAAATTAAAAGATGGTCAACTGCTATTCACATATTTGCACCTTGCCGCAAGTAAAGCATTGACAGAAGGATTAATGAATTCTGGCGCAACATGTATAGCTTACGAGACTATAACCGATAACAACGGAAGGCTTCCATTACTCGCTCCTATGAGTGAAGTAGCCGGCAGAATTTCAATACAAGCAGGAGCCAGAGCTCTTGAAATGACAAACAAAGGAAGAGGCGTGTTATTATCTGGCGCAACAGGAGCACCGCCAGCTAAAGTTGTAATTATTGGATGTGGAGTAGTAGGGTTTAATGCCGCCCTTATTGCTCATGGAATGAAATCAAATGTAACGCTTATTGATCAATCTGAAGCAAGGCTAAATGAATTAAAAAATTATTTTAATGATGAAGTCAATACATCAATATCAACGCCTGAAACTATAGCCGAAGAAGTTAAAAATTGTGACTTGCTAATAGGAGGTGTGCTGATCCCAGGTTCTAGTGCACCAAAATTAGTATCGGATGAACTAGTTTCTAAAATGAAAAAAGGGGCAGCCATCGTGGATGTCGCAATAGATCAAGGTGGGTGCATTGAAACCAGCAAGCCTACTACTCACGCAGACCCAGTTTATATTAAACATGATGTGGTACATTACTGTGTAACCAATATGCCTGGATGCGTTCCCCGTACATCTACCATCTCTCTAAATCAAGCTACACTTCCGTTCGTAAAAAAATTAGCGAGAGAAGGGTTAAAAAAAGCATTATCAGATGACAGGAATTTTATGAATGGACTAAATGTTATAAAAAATAAATGCACCCAAGCAGATGTGGCAAGAGATCTGAACATTGCTTTTACAAACCCTGAAGATTTAGTTGCTTAAATACTTTTTGCGGCCTTTGACAGGTTTTTTAATTTAAGCATTGCCATATCTCTACTTAAATATCCAAGACCACAATCAGGAGCTGCTATAAGTCTCTCTTTATCAATATGGTTTAGACAGGACAGCAATCTATCCCTTATCACATCAATTTCTTCTACTTCACTTGAGGCAACCTTTATTAACCCAAATATTATTTTTTTTGATTTATACAACTCAAGTAGTTTTAAATCATTGTGTCTATGAGCATCTTCAATAGATATGGTATCAATCAGACTATTCTCTAAGGCATCTGCAATCTCAAAATAACTTATTAACGGCGCTTTAGGATAATCATCTGCATCAATTTTATCTGGATATCCACAACATATATGCGTTATCTTTTCACAGTCTGTAACTCCATGAAAACATCTTTCAAGATTATCTATTCCAAATTCGATTGCCTCTTTTGATTTTCTTGCAAATAAAGGTTCGTCTACTTGTATATATTTACATCCAGAATTGACTAATGACTTTATTTCTTTATTTATTGCCTCCCCTAAATCTACTCCTAACATTTTATGATCATTATAAAATTCATCAGCAATCGTATCTGTGATAGTCAATGGTCCAGGTATTGTAACTTTAATAGGTTTTTTTGATATTGACCGATTAATTTCATATTCTTTATTTAAAAACGACCCAATAAATTCAACTTTATTTGTGATTGTTGGAAGCCAACAATCATAATTACCTGTTCTCGCTGTTTTCTTTGTTAACTTTTCAAAATCGATTCCACCGAGATGCCTGCAGTGATAATGAATATAATTTTCTCGTCTCACTTCACCGTCTGTAATAATATCAATCCCACACTCAATTTGATCTTTAATAATACTCTCTGAGGCAAGTTTTATTTGGACCTCATATTCTTCTCCCATTTTTAGTTTTGCCTGTTCCCACTTAGATGTTGGGTATTCAGCATCTGTTCCTTTCTCATCTTTGAACCAATCAGGTAAAGTT
Organism: uncultured Pelagibacteraceae bacterium; assembly: GCA_902565955.1. Classification (GTDB taxonomy): domain Bacteria; phylum Pseudomonadota; class Alphaproteobacteria; order Pelagibacterales; family AG-422-B15; genus CACNXQ01. The sequence goes on from CACFGR010000004.1 coordinate 4,266, forward strand.
AAGAAATCCGGCTTAGGGTAGGAACCAATTGTAGTTGTTAAAATCATACAAAAAGTCTATTTAAAACAATAATTTAGCCAAGAAATAACTGAACTAAAAAACAAAAATAATAATCATTTTTATCAATACTTTATAGGATAAATCTAAAGTATCTATTTATGATTAATTTTTATGTATATTTATCATGTATTTAGATAAAGATCCATTTAAAGAAAATTTATTAACTTATTAAATTTATTTAACTTTGTTCTTTACAGCTACCTCTATATGTATGAAAATTTTTATCAATTAAACAAATAAATTAAATGAGGAGTAGCCGTGAAGAAAATTAATAAAACTCTTAAGGCTGCAAAAGTTTCAAGAAGATCAGTCCTGAAAGGTGCAGCTGCAACTGGTGCAGCAGCAGCTATTGGGCCTTGGTATATTCCAAACGCTTTTGCTGCTCCCGTTGTTAATGTTTTAATGTGGGGCGAATATTTGCCGGACTCAGTAGTTGCAGATTTCAAAGCAAAAACTGGAATTACTGTTAACCATACTAAAATAGGTGATAACGGTGAAATTATATCAAAAATGAAAGCTGGTGGTGGAGCCGGTTATGACCTTGCAAGTCCAACAAACATGAGAGCTTTGCAATGGGCTGACCTTGGCGTACTTGCCCCATTTGATATGAATCGAATAAACACAAGCGCTGTTAACCCAGGAATGCTAGCTGTTGGTGAGCGTGACTGGAATTTTGGTGGAAAAGGATCTCACTGGGTACCACAACTTTGGGGTACTGAGTCAATTTCTTGGAGAACCGACAAATGGCAACCCGATGGACTTCCAAGCTTTGGAGATATTTGGGAGCCTAATCCTGGAATAGATGGCGCATTCATGATGGGTAGAACATACTCAATGATGACTGGATGTGGTATTTGGATGCATCATCAAGGCAAAATGGATTTCTGGTCTTCGTATAACGATGAAGATACAATGAGAAAGAATTGGGAAACAATTACTGACTATTGTATTTCAAAAAAAGGAAATCTTGTTAAATTTTGGTCTGGTGCCGATCCTCAGAAACAAGGGTTCACATCTGATGGTGTTGTCGTTGGACAAACTTGGGATGGCCCTATAGCAGCAATGATGAAAGCTGGAGAACCAGTTGCGTACCAAACTACTGATGAGGGTGCGTTGGCATGGATCGACGGTATAACAATGTCTGCAAAAGCAGAAAACATTGATGAAGCTTATGAGTTAATCAATTACAGTTTTACACCAGAAGTAGGCGGTCAAACTGTGAATGAAATCGGTTATAACTCAGCTGTTAATGGAGCTTCAGACCATTACTCAGATGAAACTAAAGCTTTAGCAAAAGCAATATACCCGGGGGATACTTCGACCAAGTTAAATCCTTGGCCACCAGAACCGCCATGGTATGCTGATGCAAGAGCTGAATACGCTAACAAATTTGAAACAGCGTAATTAGTTCTCTAGGATTAGTTATTAAAAGCGCCCAAGGCATTGTCTTGGGCGTTTTTATTGAATCGTGTTTTTCAGTTAAATCATTATAATTTGTATCAATGAGCGCAGATGTAGAGTTAAGTGATGTTTCAGTAACATTTGGCAGTTTTTATGCCGCCAAGAATGTCAATGTAAAAGTAAATGGAGGTGAGTTCTTCAGCTTCTTAGGACCTTCAGGCTGTGGAAAGACTACTCTGTTAAGGGCTATATCTGGATTTCAAGAACCTTCTGAAGGTAAAGTGCTTATTGACAATAAAGATATGTCTGGAATTGGTCCAAATAAAAGACCAACCGCGTTAATATTCCAAAACTTAGCTCTGTTTCCTCTCATGAGTGTATCAGAAAATATTGCATTTTCCCTTGAAGTAAGGGGCGTATCAAAAGAAGAAAGAAAAAAAAGAGCGGATGAACTTTTGGAATTGATAGCCTTAGAGGGGCAAGGAGATAAAAAAGTTCATCAACTCTCTGGAGGTCAAAAACAAAGAGTAGCCATTGCAAGAGCTTTAGCTGTTGAGCCAAAAGTTCTTCTTTTAGATGAACCATTGTCTGCCTTGGATTTAAAACTTCGTCAAAGAATGAGAACCGAACTTAGAGAAATACAAAAAAGAGTAAACATTACATTCATTTATATAACGCACGATCAAGGAGAAGCCCTAACAATGTCTGATCGAATAGCGGTCATGAATGAAGGAGAGCTAGAGCAAATTGGAAAATGCGACGAAGTTTATAACAATCCATTAACACCATTTGTTGCAACATTCGTTGGTGAGAATAATCCTTTATATGGAAAAGTTACAGGTATTGAGGGAGATAAAGCTAAAATTGAAACTGCTGATGGGCAATATTTAGCAACGATGAATGAAAGCAAAAAGTTAAATATTGGAGATGAGTCAATTGCATTTGTTAGACCTGAGTCTTTGTTTATACCAAGAGATAGCGACAACTTTGATAATAAAATTGATGTGAATATTGAAAGTTTTGAATTTGAAGGTAATTTAAAAAATTTTTACGCAAGCCTTAAATCGGGAGCAAAAATTAAATTTTCAGTACCAAACGCCATAGATACATCCTCTATAACTTCAGGATCGTCAATCGTGCTGGGTTTTGAATCTTCAAAATCAGTAATATTACCTAAAGCATCTCTAGCTATAGATTAAGTCATGAACAATTTTTTATTTACTCAACCATTTTTTAAGAAAAACGGTAAGGCAGTTGCGATATATTTTTTAGTAGCAATAATATTTTGGTTTGTTTTCTTAGTTATAATTCCACAATTTTATATGTTGGATTTATCATTTAGAACCAACGTCCCCCCTTTAGCAAGAGGTGGACCTGAAGATTATTATACTTTTGAACACTATAGCCACTTTATATTTGGATCTAAGACAGCTACTGATGCTTTTAACTTTGTTGATTTAGGTGTATTTGGAAGAACTATTTTTGTTTCAATGCTTGTCACAATTGCAAATCTACTATTTTGCTATCCAATAGCATTTTATATAGCGAAAATTGCAAACCCTAGTACCGCTAGACTTCTTATTGTTTCTCTGATTATTCCTTTCTGGATTAATGAATTGCTTAGATCATTCGCATTGAGGATTTTGTTTGCAAACGAGGGTGTAATTAACAATTTCTTGACTGGGGTTGGAATACTTGATCAAGGAATCCTATTTATCACTTATGATATCGGTTTATATACCGGCTTAATATACGCCTATATTTTGCTGATGATGTTCCCTCTCTATAATGCAATCGAAAGTTTGGACATTAATCAAATCGAGGCAGCAAAAGATTTAGGTTCCTCATCTTTTAGAACGCATTGGAGAATAGTTATTCCTCATGCTAAACCAGGCATTGTATCTGGCTGTACAATGGTTTTTATGTTAACTGTTGGAGCACTAGCAACGCCAGTTGTTTTAAGTAGCCCTAATACTTTATGGTTTCCTCAATTGATATATCAATGGTTTAATATGAATGACAACTGGTCACGAGGATCAGCTTATTCAATCATTTTGTTAATTGTTTCTGTTATTTTCGTACTCACAATGATGCGAATATTTAAAGTTAGGATTGGAGAAATTATTAAGTGAGACCGAGCTATTTTATAAATTTCATGATGGGAATATATATTTTTATATTTTTTGCATACTTATTTGGGCCTTTAATCATCATGAGCATTACAGCATTCAACTCTGCAGAATTTCCCTCGATCACACCTTGGGAATGTTTTAGTTTTAGATGGTTTAATGAAGGTAAAATTGCTTACGATGGACAACATCTGGCAGGGCTTTTATCTGACTGGAGACTTCACGATGGTATTATTAGCAGTTTGATTATAGGAGCAGGAGTTGTAACTCTCTCCGTACCAATTGGAATGGCCGCAGCAATAGTATTAACTCAAGTGCGTTCGCAATTGAGGGATATTTATTACTCAATTTCGATTATGCCCGTTTTATTTCCTGGTGTGATAATTGGTATTTCAACAGTCGTTTTATGGGACCGTATAGCAGGCTTAGGAGGAGAAGGGTTCATTGCAGATATTGGAAGAAACGGAATATTTCTAACAATTTTGGCTCAAACCTGTTTTATATCTACTTATTGTTTTTTAATATTTGTTGCAAGACTTCAAAGATTTGATCAGACTCAAGAAGAGGCAGCTTTAGACCTTGGAGCGTCGCAAACTCAAGTATTTTTTAAAATTTTAGTTCCTTATTTAAGCCCCGCAATAGCATCGGCTGCAGTAATTGCTTTTTTATTTTCATTTGAAAATTATAACACGACTGTATTTAGCATTTTATCGGATCAAACATTAACAACTGTAATTGCATCAAAAGTAAGGCTGGGAATAAGTCCTGCATTGAGTGCATTAGCTTTAACAATAATAGCGTTAACTATTATAGCTGCAGTTACCTACGAGGTTTTACGAAGAAGAGCAGAAAAACGATATGCAGAGTCACAGGAAAAGTTTGTAAAAGAAAAAGCGGCAGACAATAGAATTAATAAAAAATATAAAGTTGGTTTTAAAATTCCAAAGGGAATTACCGCTATATTGTTAATAGTGGTCTTTGTTACCTACGGAGCTACCCAAATAGTGAAAAATGATCTATACGGACAATCATGTATTGATGCTGCTGATAAGGAGAAAAAATCCAAATTTCTTGAACAATTGCAAACTTTAGAGTCTAATGAACTTACTGATGAAGAGCTTTCTGGAGGATCCTTAGGTGGCAATCAGGATTACGGAGATATATTTGGAGACCCATCATTATTCCAAGATTTTGGAGGATTTGATTAATAGATTATGAGCGACAAAAAAGAACCAATTCAACCAGTAAGCGGAACAGTTGTTCCTAGGTATGCTGGCCCATCCACATTTGCACGTCTTCCAGAGCTGAGAGATGTTAAAGAGTGTGATGTAGCAATTATAGGTGTACCATTTGATGCGGGCACGAGTTATCGTCCCGGGGCTAGATTTGGCCCTCAAAGTGTAAGACAAGCCTCTCGACAACTAAGAACAAATTATCATCCAAACTATGATGTTGAACCTTTCAAAGTGCAACAGGTAGCTGATGCTGGGGACATAGCCTGTAATCCCTTTGATATTGACGAGGCAATTAAGCAAATTGAAAAAGGATCTACTGAGCTGCTCCAAAAAGTTGGAAGTATTGTAACTATCGGCGGTGATCACACAATTGCATTACCATTACTTAGATCAATTAATAAAAAAGTTGGTGGTCCTGTCGCTTTAGTTCACTTCGATGCTCACTTGGATACTTGGGACACATACTTTGGAGCTCCTTATACGCACGGTACACCATTTAGAAGAGCAAGAGAAGAAAAGCTATTTTTGGATGATGCATCAATGCATATTGGAATTCGTGGCCCTCTTTACAGTACAAATGATTTAAAAAATGATCGTGAATTAGGTTTTAAAACAATTCACTGCGATGAATTCCAAACAAACACAATTGATCAAATTGTTAAAAGAATAAAGGATAGAATTGGTAATAATCCATTATATATATCAATAGATATTGATGTTTTAGATCCAGCCCATGCTCCTGGAACTGGAACTCCTGAAGTTGCGGGAATGACCACAAGAGAAATTTTAAACGTATTAAGAGGGTTAGCAGGTTCGCAGCTTGTTTCAGCAGACGTCGTGGAAGTCGCTCCAGCCTATGATCATGCAGAACTTACGTCTACCGCTGCGGCAACAATTGTTTATGAGCTAATAAATATTATTGCAAGAAACCCAAAGTAATCTATTTTATTTCAAACCAGATTGGAACATGATCGGAGGGTCTTTCAAAACCTCTAAATTGTTTTTCTATTTGACAGTCAGTTATTCGATCAACAGCACTTGGTGTGGCAAGAAAATGATCAATTCGAAGACCGTTGTCTTTTTCCCATGACCCCCTTGAATAGTCCCAGTATGTAAACTCATAGGGTTTAGAATTAAAAATTCTTAGTACATCAGACAGACCTAAATTTATGATTTCTCTGTAAATTTTTATAGAGTCCGGATGATGCAAAGCGTCATTTTTCCACTTATTAATATCAACCGCGTCATCAGAACCTGGTATTATATTGTAATCCCCTCCAAATATAACTGTTTCATGGTTCTCTATTTTATTTTGAGCATATTTTTTAAGTCTCCTCATCCAATCTAATTTGTAAGGAAATTTGTCAGTATCAATAGGATTGCCATTAGGGAGATATAAAGAGACAATATTAAAAGGATTTTCGACTTGTACCTGTGCATCAATAAATCTTGCTTGAACATCGTCTTTGTTTCCCGGCAAAGTATCTGTAATTTTTTTTATTGGGGCTTTTGATAAAATTGCCACGCCATTATATGATTTTTGACCCTTTTTAATTATTTGGTACCCAAGTGAAGAAATCTCTTCTTCCGGAAAGTTTTCATCAGTTGATTTCGTTTCCTGAAGCATTACTATATCTGGTTTAACTATTTTATCTAATTCAATTAAGTGAGGTAAACGAACCCTTATTGAATTTACATTCCAACTTACTATTTTTACCATCCGTATTCTTTTATTGTTTTTTTAAGATTCTTAAAGTAATGAATTTATTGTACAATAAAAATTTATGATACCAATTCTATTTAGTGATGATTTCTGAAGATTTATCTTTTATTTCAACCAATCAAGAAACTTCGAAAGGTAGACTGTATAAAGAAAATTACAGTCAAACTAGATCAGAGTTCCAAAGGGATCGTGATCGAATTCTTCATTCTGCTGCCTTTAGACGGCTTAAACACAAGACACAAGTATTTGTTTCAAATGAAGGAGATCACTACAGGACAAGATTAACACATTCGCTAGAAGTGTCACAAATTGCTAGGTCAATAAGTAAAATATTCAATTTCAATGAAGATTTAACTGAAACATTATCCTTAAGTCATGATATTGGTCATCCGCCATTTGGACATGCTGGAGAAGATGCTCTTTCAGAATGCATGGTATCTCATGAGGGTTTTGATCATAATGATCAGGCAATTAGAATTGTACATTTGCTAGAAAAAAAGTATTTTGATTTTGAAGGCTTAAACTTAACGTGGGAAACACTTGAAGGACTCGTAAAGCATAATGGGCCGATGACAAAAGATGTTCCAAAAACCATAGAAGCTCTCGATAAAAAGTTTGACTTAAAGTTGAATGAGTTTTCTTCAATTGAAGCGCAGATAGCTTCAATAGCGGATGACATTGCATACAATAATCATGATTTAGACGATGGACTTAGAGCAGGTTTTTTTTCATATGATGATTTGGCTGAATTGCCAATGATTGGTGAAATTATTAAAAATTTTCCGAAAAATTATGACTCTTACGATATGCAGCGCATAAATAATGAAATAACAAGAAAATCAACTTCAATTATGATTACTGATGTAATTAATACAATTAGTGAGAAAGTTAAAAAATCAAAAGTAAGATGCAATGAAGATGTCAGGCTTAATAATGAAAAAATTGCTGACTTTTCAGATAAAACAAAAGAAGAAGTAAAGTATATTAGATCTTTCCTATCAATGAAAATGTATAATCATGATAAAGTAAAAGCAATGACCAGTAATGCCCATCAAATTATATCATCACTATTCAAACTATTTATAGAGCAAGATGAAAAATTCATTAAAGAACATATGAAAAAAATTATTTCTGATGAGGATAAACCAAGAGCAGTATGCGACTTCATAGCTGGAATGACTGATAATTATGCTCAGAATTTTTATAATAAATTTAATTAGCTTATGAGAAACATAAATGGTTATTTAAAGAATATAATCGGAGCAGAATTTTCGAAAATATTTAATGTTTCGAATGAAACTGTAGATAAGAGTTCGTTTGTAGTTGAATACCCAAAAAACAAAATTGATGGTGAGCTAAGTACAAATATTTGTATGGTTCTTGCAAAAGAGATATCAGCAAATCCAGTAGAGGCAGCTAAAACTCTCATTAAATCATTAGAGAAAATTGAGGACTTTGAGATTTTGGAAGTTGCAGGTCCCGGCTTTTTAAATTTTAATATTTCTAAAGATACTTGGTTTAAATTTTTAAGTCAGCTGCTAGAAACGAACTTGCTCTTTAATGAAGAAATTGGTTTAAATAAAAATATAAATGTCGAATATGTTTCTGCGAATCCTACGGGTCCCTTACATATCGGTCATTGTAGAGGAGCGGTATTTGGTGATGTACTATCAAATCTACTTAAAGTTACAGGTCACAATGTAACAAAAGAATATTACATAAATGATGCAGGTACTCAAATTGATACTCTTGCAACCTCTACCATTATTAGAATAAAAGAAATCATCAATAGCAAAAGCGAAGAAAATTATCCAGATGATTTTTATCCTGGTGAATATCTAATCGATATTGCTAAAAAAATAATAGACAAATACGGTACATCTATTCTTGAAAGCGACAATCACTTTTCAACAATAAAAGGTGAGTGTGTAAATTTACTATTAGAAAACATAAAAGAAGACTTAAGCAAACTATCTATTAATCAGGATATTTTTGTTTCTGAAAAAGAATTAATAACTCAGGGTAAAATCGACAAAACCATAGATGAGCTCAAAAATATGAATTTAATCTATGAGGGCATTTTAGATAAGCCTAAAGGTAAACAAATTGAAGATTGGGAACCAAGAAAGCAATTATTATTTAAATCATCTGAATATGGAGATGAAATCGATAGACCATTACAAAAATCAGATGGTGAGTGGACTTACTTTGCAAACGATATTGCCTATCATTATGATAAATACTTAAGAGGATCGACACATTTAATCGACATATTAGGCGCTGATCATGGCGGATATATTAAGAGAATGAGCGCTTCAATACAGGCCCTAACTGATAACAAAGCAAGATTTACAGCAAAGTTATGTCAAATGGTAAAACTTATCAGTGATGGCAAGGAATTAAAAATGTCAAAAAGATCTGGTGACTTCATTACCTTAAGTGATTTAGTGAAAGAAGTTGGTAGTGATAGTATAAGATTTATGATGATGTACAGAAAAAATGAAGCACCTTTAGAGTTTGATTTTAAAAAAGTAACTGAACAGTCTAAAGAAAATCCAGTTTTTTATGTACAGTATGCTCATGCAAGAATTTCTTCCGTATTAAACAATCTTCATTCTCAAAATATTAAATTAAATTTAGAGAATTTTAGTGAATGCAATTTTTCTGAACTTAATGATCTTTCTGAAATATCTCTTTTAAAAAAAATCCTGGATTATAGTAATATCATTAATACGTCAGTTTCTCTATTTGAGCCACATCGAATTGCATATTACCTGTATGAATTAGCATCAGAATTTCACTCCTTATGGAGTCAGGGAAAAGTAGATAACAGTAAGAAATTTATAGATGCCGATAATATACCAAGGACTTATGCTCGAATGGCACTACTGATTGCTACTCAGAGAACAATAAAATCTGGACTTGATATTCTTGGAGTTTCCTCGCCAGATGAAATGAAATAAAAAATGAGGTTCATAATTTTCTCTTTAATTTTAGCAATTTTTATTACTGCCATTTATTTTTACACGAAAAAAGAAGAAGAAGAGATTATTGAAATAAAAACTAATTTAAATGATTATAGAATAATACCAAAAGACAAGGGAGGCGTTGATACTCCTGACTTAAATATATACGATCTTGGAGATTAATTTAATAAAATGAAAAAATACCTACCTTTAATTTGTGGTATTTCTGGCGAAAAATTAACAACAGAAGAAATAAAATTTTTTAGAGATTACAAACCTTGGGGAATAATTTTATTTGAAAGAAACTGTATTAATAAAGACAATTTAAAAAATTTAATTAAAGAACTCAAAGAAATTAATCATCAAAATATTCCAATATTGATAGACCAGGAAGGTGGGAGAGTTTCAAGACTAAATTTTAAGGGTGTCACTAAATTTAAATCAAATCTTTTTTTTGGGCAAATTATTGAGAAGGATGCAGACTTAGGGTTTGAATTATTAAGACTTAATACTGAAATTTTAGCTCATACTTTAAAAGAATTGGGCATTAACACAAATACAGTGCCAGTTTTAGATTTACCAGCAGTAAATGAAAGTGGTGTAATTGGAGATCGAGCTTTTTCAATAAATGAAAGGACTGTCTCTAAAGCAGGCAAGATGGTAATTGAAACAATTAATAAATGCGGCATAGCTTCTGTGATTAAACATTTACCTGGGCACGGACGAGCAAGAGTTGACAGTCATTTTGAAATGCCTGAAGTAGATGAAATTGAAGATGAACTTTTGAGTACTGATTTTAAGCCTTTTCAGAACAACTCCGACGCATTATTAGGTATGACAGCACATATTTTATTTAAGTCTTTAGACGATCAAAATATTGTTACTTTTTCAAAAAAAATTATTGAAACAATAATAAGAAATAAAATTGGCTTTAGAGGGCTACTGATGACTGATGATATTTCAATGAAAGCTATTTCAGATGATGTTGATATTGCTGCTTTAAAATCACTTAATGCCGGCTGTGACCTCGTTCTTCATTGTAATGGAAACATCAATGAAATTAATAAGATAGCTGAAAGAATTAAGAATGAAGCTGAGCCTATTTTAATACCTGACGATCTTATCAATATCTATCAGACAAAATCTGATTTCCCTCATGAAGAAAACTTAAAAGCCTACGAATATCTAACAAAGCAGCTTTGATGTATTTTATCGTATATAAACATCATCTGTTATATAATAAAAGAATCAAAAAATTGAAAAATGGAAGATATTTCAAGTACTTATACTGAACAGGAAGCATCTAATCAAACAAGCCCAGATGATTTGATTGTAAACTTGGGAGAATTTGAAGGTCCCCTCGATCTGCTATTAACATTAGCTAAATCTCAAAAAGTAGATTTAATGAAAATTTCCATTCTCCAGCTCACAGAGCAATACTTGGAGTTTATAGAAAAAGTTCGTAATCGCAATTTAGAATTGGCGGCTGACTATCTTGTTATGGCAGCTTGGATGGCTTACTTAAAATCCAATTTGTTAATACCAAGAGAAGAGTCAGGTGAAGAACTGAGCGCTGAAGAAATGGCAGAAAGATTGAAATTTCAACTCAAGAAACTTGAAGCGATCCGACAAGTTTCTCAAAAATTAATGAATTTACCAAAACTTGGTACTGATTTTTTTAATAGAGGAATGCCTGAAGGCATAAGGTTGATACGAACGCCTGAATATTATCTAGATTTATACGATCTTTTAAAATCATATGCAGATCAAAGGTACAGAACTGCCTACTCATCGATGACTATTGAAAGACCACCTGTTTTTGCAATGGAAGATGCGCTTGTTAGACTTCAAAGAATGATAGGTGATGTACCAGAATGGACTCGGCTTGAGAAATTTTTACCACATGAATTTTCAAATGGTAAAAGCGCTAGATCAGGTGTTGCAGGAACCCTGGCTGCAGCAATGGAACTTGTAAGAGAAGGGGTACTTGAAGTGCAGCAGCTGGTTCCTTTTGGACCAGTATTTTTAAAAAACAAAAAGGACGATGAATTCATTAATTAAATAAATTATGTCTGATGAAGTAGAAAAAAATAATGTCATGAATTTTCCATCTGAGGATATGGACAATCTTAGAATTCTCGAGGCTCTTCTATTTGCAGCAAATGAACCCCTTGATGCAGAGAGCTTAAAGGCAAGATTGCCAAAGGGTACAAATTTAAACAAATTACTAAATTTAATTGAAGCTCAATATAAAAATAGGGGAGTTAATCTGGTCAAAACTGGCAATAAATGGAGCTTTAAAACTGCCACCGATCTTGCACCAATGATGAAAAAAGAAAAAATAGTTCAAAGAAAACTATCAAAGGCTGCTACTGAGACTTTGGCAATAATCGCCTATCATCAACCTGTTACAAGAGCTGAAGTTGAAGACATAAGAGGAGTTCATTTTAGTCCTGGAACTCTTGATGTTCTTATGGAGTTAAACTGGGTGAGGCCAATCGGTAGAAAAAAGGTACCAGGAAGGCCCATTATTTATGGTACAACTGAGAGGTTCTTAGAGTACTTCCAGCTAGAACAAGTCACAGATTTACCTGGACTTGAAGAATTAAAAGCAGCTGGACTTTTAGAAAGCCGCCTGCCTCCAAATTTAGACATTAGAGAACCAAAAGAAATTGATCACAGCCAGATAGAACCATTCGGAGAAGATGAAAATATAGATGATCTGATTCAAAGTGGACATGAGGCAGAATAGAAATTAGCCTTAAATTGTGAAACGTCTATTTAAAGCAATCCTGTTTGCAAACATTTTTTTTTATATTTGCACTTCAATATCTTCAGACCCGTTACTGCCAGGTGGCAAAACCTCGAATGAGGTTGAAAATAAAAATAGTTTTTCACTGGTTGCAAGAAATTTAGGAGATAATTTAAAAATCAATTTTCTTGTAGGAAATGCTTTATTTGAGAGAATTTGGGAAGATGCAAAATTCTCAGAAAATATTGCAAGAGATGGTTTAGGGCCTTTTTTCAGTGCTCGATCGTGCGAAGCATGTCATATTTCTGATGGACGAGGACATTTGCCTATAGATGAATCTGATGACGCTGTATCTGTTGTTATTCAAATTTCAAAAAATCAGGACTCAATTTCAGATGGTATTAAAAATCTACCAGATACCATTTACGGAAATCAAATTAGTGAATTCTCAGTTGAAAGTATTCCAAGAGAAGCGGACATTTTTATTAATTATGAATATGTTCCAATATCTTACAATGATGGCCGTATAGTCGAATTAAGAAAGCCAGTAATTAAAATTAGAAATTTTAATTACGGAGATATAAATCAAGATACAAACTTTTCAGCAAGAATCGCACAACCAATGATTGGTCTAGGTTTAATTGAAAACATTAGTGAAACGGATATTTTAATAAATGCAGATGAGAATGATATAAACGGTGATGGAATATCTGGAAAAGCAAATATTGTTTGGCATAATGAAAAAAATGATTATTCCCTTGGTCGGTTTGGCTGGAAAGCATCACAACCTACGGTTTACCAACAAACTGCTGATGCCTTTTTTCATGACATGGGATTATCAAATAAACTTTTTGAAAAACCATTTAACTGTACTGATGTGCAATTGAGCTGTCAAAATGCAGTCAGTGGAAATAGCGAAAGCTATGATGGCTATGAAGTTTCTAATGATCAATTGGATCTAGTAGTTTTTTATTCATCGCAACTTGGTGTGCCAGTAAGAAGAAACGTAAAAGATATTAACGTGGTTAAAGGTAAAGAAATATTTTTTAAAATTGGTTGCAATTCTTGTCATACTGAAAGATTTGTTACAAAAAATGAAAGTACGCATCAAAATTTAGCCAATCAAATCATATACCCTTATTCAGATTTTTTGTTGCATGATATGGGTGAACAGTTGTCTGATGGTGTTTATGAATTCAATGCCAGTGGCTCTGAGTGGAGAACGCCGCCTTTGTGGGGAATAGGGTTGACATCAGTGGTATCTGCAGAATATGGATTTTTACATGATGGAAGAGCTCGAACAATTGAGGAGGCTATATTATGGCATGGTGGGGAAGCCTCTAAGGTGTTAGAAGAGTTCAAATCTTTAGATAAAAATCAAGTAAATCAATTAATTAGCTTTGTAAATTCTTTATAAACTAAAATCAATAAAGTGCGTCATATTTGCTATTGATAATCATTCTCATTACTATATATAGAATGAAACTTAGTATCATTCTAAAGAAGGGAAAAATTTATGAATTCAGTATTAAGATTCTTAGCAATAGCTGTGATTAGTTTTGTAACAGTCGGCAGTTCAATCGCTAAAGAAGTCAATTTGTATACGTCAAGGCATTATGATTCAGACGATGCATTATATCAAAAGTTTACGGATGCTACTGGCATCAAAGTAAACGTTATTTCAGGTAAAGGAAAAGCATTAATGGAAAGACTTGCATCAGAAGGAGCAAATTCTCCTGCTGATGTCTTTATTACTGTTGATGCTGGTAATCTATGGAAAGTTCAAAAAGACGGAATGTTCCAAAGTATAAACTCAAATACTATCGATTCAATTGTACCTGAAAATTTAAGAGGCCCAAACAATGAGTGGGTGGGAATAGCTAAACGCTCTCGAGTGATTTATTATAATCCAGTAAATGTTTCTGCAGAGGATATGGAAGGGCTTACGTATGAAGATCTTTCAGATCCAAAATGGAAAGGCAGAGTTGCAATAAGAAGTTCTGGCAATATGTACAATCAGTCTTTAGTTGCCTCATTGATTGCTAATAATGGTGTCGATGCTACTGAAAAGTGGGCACACAGATTCGTAGGCAATTTTGCAAGAAAACCTGAAGGTAATGACAGAGCACAAATTATGGCAGTTGCAAATGGCGAAGCAGATGTTGCTGTAGCGAATAGTTACTACATTGGTTTGATGTTATCTGGTAAAAAAGGCGAAGAACAGCAAGCTGCTGCCAGAAAAGTTGAACTTCATTTTCCAGGCCAAGATGGACGAGGAGCTCATATTAATGTAAGTGGAGCTGGTCTTATGAAAAATGCTCCAAATGCAGGTAATGCTGTTAAGTTCATAGAGTTCTTGCTTAGTGAAGAAGCTCAAAGTCACATAGTTAATAACACTTACGAGTTTCCTATGCTTGAAGGTGTTGCACCTAGTGATTTAATAGCTCAATTTGGTTCTGGTTTTAAAGAAGATCAGACTTCAGTTGCAAGCTATGGTGAATTCAATCCTGATGCTGTTAAGTTGATGGATAGAGTTGGTTGGCAATAATTTATCGCTAACCAGTTTGAGGTAATTTGGCCACCGTCTCTTCTTCTCATTAGTATCCAAGGTCAAATTACCTCAACTAAATTGAGGTTATATTTATGAATAGATTACCAAATGTAACATTTAAGATTAGGTCTCAAAATGAATTTGAGACTGGGGAAATGTGTTATCTTGAGGGAGATAAGGCATGGATGTCAATTTCCTCTAGCGATTTATTTTCAGAAAAAAGAGTTTTAATATTTTCATTACCGGGTGCCTTTACTCCAACTTGTTCATCACAGCAATTGCCTGCATTTGATGAGAAATTTGAAGCTTTTAAAAACTTAGGAATTGATGAAGTATTTTGTATCTCCGTTAATGACTCATATGTCATGAACGCTTGGAGTAACTATATGGGCGTTAAAAATGTACAAATGATTCCAGATGGAACGGGTCAATTTACAAGGATGATGGGCATGCTTATTAATAAAGATCATAATGGATTCGGTATGAGGTCTTGGAGATATGCAGTTGTTGCAAATAATATGGAAATTGAACAGATGTTTATCGAGCCAGGTCTTAATGATATAGGAAATGATGATGATCCTTATATTGAAACAAATCCTGATAATATATTAGAGTTTCTTAAATAAATAGTATAGATAACAGCAACTATTTATGAAGTTAGATTTTTGGCAAATAACACCGGTTGCAACATTTGCAATTTTTATTGCTCCAGTATTTATTGTGCTATTCAGTCTTGCTGGTGATTACTCTGACAACTGGACACATTTGTATAATCATGTACTTTTTGGTTATATAGAAAATTCTATTTATTTAGTTCTTGGCGTCTCAATTATGGTTGCCATAATTGGTGTCGGCACTGCCTGGCTAGTCACCAACTATAATTTTACAGGAAAAAATATTTTTGAATGGGCGCTAATTTTACCACTTGCTGTACCTCCATATATACTTGCTTACACTTTCACTGGCTTATTCGACACCTTTGGTACTGCGAATAATTTAATAAGGGATATATTTGGGCTCGGTGCAGATTTTATTTTTTTTCCTAAAGTAAGAAATGTTCCTGGAGCGATTGTGGTATTTTCCTTCACTCTATACCCATATGTATATCTCGTAAGCAGGATGGCCTTTATAAATCAATCTAGATCAATTCTTGAAGCAGGTAGAACTCTTGGACTTGGTAAACTAGAAGTATTTTATAAATTAGCTGTTCCAATGATTAGACCAGCAATTATTGGGGGCCTCATGCTCGTAGTCATGGAAACTTTATCTGATTTCGGAGCAGTTGATCACTTTGCCATTTCAACTTTTACAACTGGAATATTTAGAACATGGTACGGCATGTATGATATTGAAACCGCAAAACAGTTAGCTTCATTGTTACTCATATTTGCAATTCTTTTAATTATATCTGAACGTTACACCCGGAAAAATGCTAGATATTCAAATGCCAGCTCAGTCTTTAAGCCGCTTTATTTAACTAGGTTGAAAGGCAGTTCAAATATTATAGCGATATTGATTTGTTTTGTTCCAATCTTTGTTGGTTTTTTATTGCCTGTGATGGAACTTGGGTATTGGGCATTTAATTACAAGTTAGATTTTTTTAATGAAAAGTTTCTTACAACCGCATGGAATACATTTTACTTAGCAATAATAGCAGCTTTCTTATGCAGTTTATTAGCCGTTCTTATAAATTTTTCAATAAGATATAAAAAAAACAATTATCTGAAGTTTATGAGCTCCTTTTTAACTGTTGGTTATGCGGTACCAGGTTTGATACTTGCAATTGGCGTTATGCAGCTACTTACATTTTTAGACAGAAACATGGGAGATTACTATTTTGATTTTGTGCTTACTGGCAGTCTAGTTGGATTAGTTTTAGCTTATATAATAAAATCCTATGCACTCTCAAGCTCTACGATTGAAGCTGGATATCAGCGTATAAATATGAGAATTGATGATGTAGCTAAAACACTTAAAACATCTGGTTGGTCACTCTTATCATCAGTTCATTTGCCACTATTAAAAACTAGTTTTCTAACAAGCATGGTATTGGTAGTGTCAGAAGTTATAAAAGAACTACCTGCAACGCTTATTTTGAGACCATTTAATTTTGATACATTAGCTGTATATACTTATATATATGCAGCAGAAGAAAGAATGTACGATGCTGCTGCACCTTCTATTGCAATAGTTTTGGTGGGGCTCATTCCAATAATAATATTGACTAGAATGATCAGAAGTTCTAGACCTGCATCGAGAGATTAAAAATGGATATAATTCTTGAATTAAAAAATATAAAACATAGCTTCACAAGAGATAATGAAGTTTTAAAAGATATTTCTCTACAAGTAAATCGAGGCGAGATAATTACAATCTTAGGGCCATCTGGATGTGGCAAAACTACATTGCTAAGAATCATTGCAGGTCTTGAAGAACAATCAGCAGGAACAGTATCGATAGATAATGAACTTGTTTCAGGGCATCTAAATCATGTAAATACTGAGGAACGAAATATTGGATTGGTTGTTCAGGAAAGAGCATTGTTTCCACACCTCTCGATTGTGAATAATGTAAAATTTGGAATAAAAGGTACGAATAAAAATAATACCGAGAGAGCTATGAGTTTATTAAAGTTATTTAGTGTTGAGAGATATGCAAAAAACTATCCCCATGAAATATCAAGCGGTGAGCAACAAAGGGTTGCATTAGCAAGAGCTATGGCGCCAAATCCAAAAATTTTGTTAATGGATGAACCTTTTGGAGCTTTGGATAAGGAATTAAAAGTAAGATTGAGATCTGAAACAAATAAAATTCTTCGAGATAACCTCACTACAACTATCATTGTTTCTCACGATATTGAAGACGCGCTAGCAATGTCTGATAGAGTTTTAATTATGAAAGATGGTAATTTTGTTCAAAACGGCAGACCTGAAGACGTCATCTCTATAAGCTCAACCGCATCTCAAAAAAACCTTATTTAATTACCTTTTATTTGATGGTAATTTTTAACTTTTACTAATAAGGTATTAATATATATATATTATTAGAAATAATTGAGGAACAAATGGGTATTAGTTTTTGGCAAATATTAATCGTTGTAGCGCTTCTTGTTATACTTTTCGGTAGAGGAAAAATATCTGAATTAATGGGTGACGTAGCTAAAGGTGTAAAAAGTTTTAAAAAAGGCATCAACGACGATGATGAACCAAAGTCAATAAATAAATCAGACGAAGACTCCAAAGATTAACCTTAAGTAATTGTTATGTTACCTGGTATCGGAGGAGTAGAGTATCTTGTCATTGCAGCATTAATTATTATTTTTGTTGGTCCGAAAGATTTGCCGGCAGTACTAAGAACATTTGGAAGATGGTGGGGCAAAATTAGAAACTTCTCAAGAGAATTTAGATCTAGTATCAATGAGATAGCAAAAGAAACAGGTGTGGACGATATTAAGTCTAAAGTTGAAAATACAAATCCCAAAAACTTTACAGACGAGATGCGTGACTCGATAAATAAAAATATCATTCAGTCAGAAAATCAGAAAAAAGAAAATGAGTGATACAAATGAAACACTTGATGAAGGAAAGCAACCTTTAATTCAACATCTTGTAGAACTAAGAAGCAGACTTATTAAATCACTAATTTTGATTACTGTTATGTTTGTCGTTGCATATATCTTCGCAGACACAATTTATAACTTTTTAGTTCAACCATATGCCGATGCTGTACAAGGTGAATCTGGCAGAAGGCTTATATTTACTGCTTTACACGAAACCTTTTTTACTTATTTAAAAGTAGCACTATTTGCCTCTATTTTTGTTTCTCTTCCATTTATACTGATACAAATTTGGATTTTTGTTGCACCTGGTCTTTATCGCAATGAGAAAACTGTTGTTATTCCATATTTAATTGCAACGCCAATATTATTCTTGTTAGGAGCGGCATTGGTTTATTATTTTATTATGCCACTTGCCATCAAATTCTTTCTATCTTTCGAATCGATTGGTGGCCAAGGAACATTACCAATCCAATTAGAAGCTAAGGTTAATGAGTATTTAAGCTTAATTATGCGTCTAATATTTGCATTCGGTATCAGTTTTCAACTACCAGTTCTTTTGACATTATTAGCAAGAGTAGGTTTTGTCAGTTCTGAAGGATTAAGAAAAAATAGAAAGTATGTGATTGTAGGAGTTTTTGCAGTAGCAGCTATTTTAACACCACCTGACCCGATCTCCCAAATAGGGCTTGGAATACCAATATTATTGCTGTATGAAATTTCAATATTTGCTGTAAAGTTTATCGAAGGAAAAAAAACTAAATCCGAGTAAAGCATGCATGACATTAAGAAAATAAGGGAGAATCCCTCAGATTTAGATGAGTTATTAGCCAAAAGAAAACATCCGCCAGTTTCAAATCAGATAATTGAATTAGATGAAAAAAACAGGGAAATTATTGGTGAGCTTCAAGTTATTCAAGAAGAGAGAAACGCCAAGTCAAAGCTTATAGGAGAATATGCAGCTAATGGAAAAAATGATGAAGCCGCTAAGTTAAAGGCCGAAGTTACAAGTTTAAAAGATAAAATGCAGGAGTTAGAGAATAGTCAAAGAGAAAAACAAGAAGAACTCAATACTGTTTTATCTTCTTTACCTAATAATCCAGCAGATGATGTGCCGGTTGGAGATGAAAGTTTAAATAAAGAAATTAAGCTGGAAGGCAACAAAAAAGAATTTACTTTTACTCCAAAAGAACACGATGAATTAGGCGAAAACCTCAATATGATGAGTTTTGAACAAGCCACAAAAATCTCTGGAGCGAGGTTTGTTGTACAAAGTGGCTTGATTGCTAGAATGGAAAGAGCAATATCTAATTTTATGTTAGATCTTCATACAAATGAATTTGGATACACAGAGATGAATGTTCCTATACTTGTTAAAGACCAATCAGTTTACGGTGTAGGACAGCTTCCAAAGTTTAAAGATGATTTATTTAAAACAACTGATGACTATTGGCTTATACCAACTGCCGAGGTTCCTCTTAGTAATATGACTAGAGAATCAATTATTGATATTTTAGATTTGCCTAAACGATATGTATCTCATACGCCATGTTTCAGATCTGAAGCTGGTGCAGCAGGGAAAGATACTAGAGGTATTATGAGACAACATCAATTTTATAAAGTTGAGCTTGTAAGTTTAACATCAGAAAGTCAATCTAAGGATGAACATGAAAGAATGTTAAGTTGTGCAGAGGAAGTTTTAAAAAGATTAAATCTTCATTATAGAGTTGTCATATTATCTTCTGAGGATATGGGTTTTGCTGCACAAAAAACATATGATATTGAAGTATGGTTGCCAGGTCAAAAAGCATACAGAGAAATATCTAGTTGCTCTAATTGTGGAGATTTTCAAGCAAGAAGAATGTACTCCCGTTACAAAGAAGGTAAAGAAACTAAATTTTTGCATACATTAAATGGATCAGGTTTAGCCGTAGGACGAACTTTAATATCTATTCTTGAAAATTATCAAAACGAAGATGGGACTATTCAGGTGCCAGATGCTCTTATTCCATACATGGGTGGAATAAATCAAATTTCAAATTAATTCATCTATATGTCAGTTATTAATCTTAATGAAGCAAGGATATTAATTACAAATGATGATGGAATATCTGCAGAGGGTATTAAAATACTAAGAGCTATTGCTAATGAATTTTCAAATGATGTCTGGGTAGTTGCACCTGAACATGAAAAAAGTGGTGCGTCACATGCTTTGTCTTTTCAAAACGAATTAACACTTAAAAAATACGAAGAGAAGACATTTTCAGTTAATGGTACTCCTAGCGATTGTGTTGCAATTGGTATAAGCAATGTTTTAAAAGATAAAAGACCAGATTTAATTCTGTCAGGTATAAATAGTGGCTGCAATGTTGGAGAGGATGTTACATATTCAGGCACAATTGCTGCAGCAATGGAAGGTTTAATTAGACGCATTCCATCAATTGCAATCAGTCAAAATTATGAAGCTGGCAAAAAAAATCAAATTGTTTGGGATGCTTCAAAAAAATTTTTAAAAAATATTTTACTTGAACTTACAATTCTTGGCTGGCCAAATAATGTATTCTTGAATATTAATTTTCCATATTGCACAGCTGATTTAGTTAAAAGTATACAGATAACAACACAAGGAAACAGGGAAACTGACGACTTGATAATTAATGAAGTTCAGAAGTCAAAATTCAGATTCGGTTTACGAAGGCGGCTTGAAGAAAATGTTAATCTAAGTATTCCCCCACTAAATGAAACAGTTGAGGGATATATGAGTGATGTAGAGGCACTGGCAGATCATCACATATCAATAACACCTCTTCATTTAGATCTTACGTATCACAAAAGTCTAAGTGATTTAAAAAAAGGTTTAAAAACTCATCTAAATTAATTATTTAGTTCAAAAATATTACCTAAGTATGTATATTGCCTAAGTTATTTTAAAGGAGAATTTCATGGAACAAATGCTCATTCAACTAATGCCATTATTCTTAATTTTTGCGATTTTTTATTTTTTATTGATAAGACCTCAGCAAAGAAGAGCAAAAGAACATAGAGAGATGGTTGCTGCTGTTCAGCGAGGTGACAAGATCGTCAGCTCTGGAGGAGTCAGAGGAAAAGTAGTCAAAGTAATCGGAGATACTGATGTGGAGGTTGAAATATCCTCAGGAGTAAATGTTGTAATGATTAAATCAACAATTGCCGAAGTAGAGAAAGTAAATACATCACAATAAATTTTCATGCTGTACTTTTCAAATTTAAAAATATTTTCAGTATTGTCTGTAATCATAATTACTTTACTTTTTGCTGTTCCCAATTTTTTCGGTAAAGATCAATTAGAAACATTTCCAAATTTTTTTCCTAAGCAACAAGTAAACCTCGGCTTGGACCTTCAAGGGGGCTCACATTTATTGTTAGAGGTTGATACCGAAGAAATAATAAAGGAGAGAGTAGAAAACCTTAACGCAGACGTTCGAAGAGTCTTAAAGAAAAACAATCTTAATTATAGTAATTTCAAGGTTTCAAATGAATCCCTAAAATTCATTGTAGAGGGTTTTAATAGCGAAATTCAAAAAGAAATTTCCGAGCTATCCATGAGTAACACTCAAAATATTCTTGCAATGGGAGATCAAACTAATCTAATTATCACCCAAGAAGAAAATACTGTTCAGATAAATTTTACTGAAGAATTTATAAAACAATCTGTTTCGAATGCAGTTGCCCAATCGTTAGAAATTGTTCGAAGGAGAATAGATGAACTTGGCACAAGAGAGCCATCAATACAAAGACAAGGATCATCCAGGATAATAATTCAATTACCAGGCATTGATGACCCAGACCGTATTAAGTCTTTACTGGGCCAAACGGCTAAACTTACTTTTCAATTAGTTGATACTTCTGTGAATTTCGACCCTTTTAATCCCTCAAAGGCACCAATTGGTTCAGAAATTTTGGCATCTGATGCGGATGAAGAGTTTAAATACATTGTAAAAAAGCGAATTATGGTTGGAGGTGAAAATCTTGTTGATGCGCAACCCGGTTTTGATCCTCAAACAAATGAACCAATTGTATCTTTTAGGTTTGATCGTATAGGTGCAACAAAGTTTGGAAGAGTTACACAGCAAAATGTGGGCAAACCTTTTGCGATTGTACTTGATAATAAAGTAATAAGTGCGCCAGTAATAAGGGAAGCTATTTTGGGTGGTTCTGGTCAGATTTCTGGTGGTTTTGACTCAGAAGAAGCAAATGATCTTGCTATTCTTTTGCGAGCTGGTGCTTTACCTGCCCCACTAATTATTTTAGAAGAAAGGTCGGTTGGACCTGATCTTGGCGCTGACTCAATTGAAGCGGGTCAATTTGCAGCAATAATTGGTTTTATTGCTGTCATTATTTTTATGATATTTGTCTATAGATATTTTGGCCTGCTTGCAGATATAGCATTAATTATAAATTTATTTATGGTCCTTGGCGTTTTATCTTTGTTTCAAGCAACTCTAACATTACCTGGTATCGCTGGAATAATATTAACAATTGGAATGGCTGTGGATGCAAATGTTCTAATTTTTGAGAGAGTAAAAGAAGAAATTAGAAATGGATCGAATATGATGAATGCTGTTGAAAACGGGTATAAAAGAGCTTTATCAACTATATTAGATGCAAATATAACAACATTGATTGCTGCAATAATATTATTTTTTATGGCTTCGGGGCCAGTGAGAGGTTTCTCTATTACATTGGCTATTGGAATCTTTACATCAGTTTTCACTGCCTTTACTTTCACAAGGTTACTAATTTCATTCAACGCTAAAAGATTAAAACCAAATTTTGTAGGTCTAAGTAAAAATGCTTAATATATCTGGAACACAAATTAATTTTTTAAAAGTAAGAGTAATTACCTTTATTCTTTCTGTAATATTGATATTTCTTTCAATAGGAGCTTTTTTTGTTAATGGATTGAATTTTGGAATTGATTTTAAGGGTGGCACACTTATTGAAATCGAAACATCTCAAGAAATAGAAATTTCTGGTTTAAGAGATAACTTAAATACTCTTGAATTAGGGGATGTTCAAGTTCAAGAATTTGGATCAAATAAAAATTTACTAATTAGAGTGGAGCAACAACTAGGTGGAGATCAAGTTCAACAAGATGTTGTTCAAATAGTAAAAGATAGCTTAGGGTCTTATCTTTCAACCGATATTAATTTTAGAAGAACTGAGGTTGTAGGGCCTAAGGTTAGTGGAGAATTAATACAATCTGGTGCTATAGCAATTTTTGTCGCTGTATTTGCAATGCTTGTTTACATTTGGTTTAGGTTTGAATGGCAGTTTTCACTTGGAGCAGTTCTGGCGCTTGTTCATGACGTAATATTAACCATAGGTGTTTTTTGTATAACTCAACTAGAGTTCAATTTACCCATCATTGCTGCAATACTTACTATTGTTGGATACTCTATGAACGATACAGTTGTTGTGTACGATAGGGTCAGAGAAAACTTACGTAAGTACCGTTCAAAGGAAATTACAGATTTATTAAATTTGTCAATTAACGATACTTTATCAAGAACAATCGTAACTTCTGTGACTACGCTTTTAGCTTTGTTATCGTTATTCATTTTTGGAGGTGAAGTGATTAAAGGGTTTACGTTTGCAATGATTTGGGGAGTTATAGTTGGAACATATTCATCAATTTTTGTAGCAGCGCCATTACTGAGATACCTTGATGTAAAACGTGAGTGGAATACGACGTCAGCAGTAGACTCAACTAGATAACTTAGTAAAGATTTTGTGCAACTACCATTGCTAACAGCATAGGAATGGAAAGCACGGTGTTTGTTCTTGAGAATAGCATTGCTGTTCTAGCTGATTTTGCTTTTGTATCTGCATCAACTTCAACAATTCCCAATGCTTTCTTTTGATTTGGCCAAATAACCATCCATACATTATAAGCCATTATGATAGCAAGCCACATACCAATTCCTATTGTAAGTTCTTTACCATTAAATCCATAAGCCAATGTAAATGTAAGAGCATTGACTGATCCCTCATGTCCATAATAAAGAGCTAGAGTTGTAAGACCTGTAATCAACGTTGCCAAAGCAGCCCATCTGAACCAGAAAAGAGCCGCAGGGGCAATAACTTTTCCTATCGCTGGTTTTTGCTCGTCAGGAATATTTGGCATATTAGGAATCTGTACGAAGTTAAAGTAATAGAGGAGGCCAATCCACATGACTCCAGATATGACGTGGAGAAATCTCGAGAGTGAGGCCCAATATAGTTGGTCAAAGCCACCATAGTGGCCTGTAACCATAATGAGTAAAAGAATTGCCAACAAAGTTCCAAGAATGACTGTTCTTTGTAATGATTGTAATATCGATGCCATTAACGATTCATAGCATGTTTTATGCGTGTGTGTAAAATATTTATGTGACTATTTGAGGATTTTATTTAAATACTGTCCTGTATAACTTTTTTTGAGTTTTGCAATATCTTCTGGTGAACCGCTTCCTATTATTTCACCGCCACCGTCACCTCCTTCCGGGCCCAGGTCAATGATCCAATCAGCTGTTTTTATGACATCTAAATTATGCTCTATCACAACAACAGTGTTACCTTGATCTACTAAAATTTGGAGCACCTCGAGTAGTTTCTTAATGTCATGGACATGAAGTCCCGTAGTTGGCTCATCAAGTATGTACAAGGTTTTGCCTGTGGCTCTTTTTGAAAGTTCTTTTGAAAGTTTAATTCTTTGTGCTTCACCACCCGATAAAGTAGTAGCTTGCTGACCAATTTTTATATAGCCAAGCCCTACATTTTGAAGTGTATCGAGTTTCTTTTTAATCATTGGGATTGCTTCAAAAAAAGAACATCCTTCTTCAACTGTCATATCTAAAATATCTGCAATACTTTTATCTTTGTACTTAATTTCAAGCGTTTCTCTGTTGTATCTTTTGCCCTCACATTCATCGCAAGTGACATATACATCAGGAAGAAAGTGCATCTCTATCTTAATTACACCATCACCTTCACAAGCTTCACATCTACCGCCCTTAACATTAAATGAAAATCTTCCAGCTTTATAACCTCTGGCTTTTGACTCTGGCAAACCGGTAAACCAGTCTCTTATAAAAGTGAAGGCTCCAGTATAAGTTGCAGGATTTGACCTAGGCGTCCTTCCAATTGGAGATTGGTCAATATCTATAACTTTATCAAGCTCTTGAAGACCCTTTATTTCCTTGTGCTTTGCAGGTGTGTACCTTGACCCGTTCAACGTTTGTGCGACTGACTTAAAAAGCGTATTAATCGTTAAAGTTGATTTACCGCTACCAGAAACTCCGGTAATACAAGTAAGTGTTCCAAGAGGAATTTCGCAGTCGACATTTTTAAGATTATTGCCCTCAGCTTTTATAATTTCTATATATTTATTATTTAGCGCTTTTCTTCTATTACTAGGTACTTCAATTTTTAGTTTACCAGATAAGTATTGACCAGTTATGCTATTTTGATTTTTTTTAATTTTAGTTACATTGCCCTCAGCAACTACTCTTCCACCATTAACGCCAGCAGCCGGTCCCAAGTCAACTACATGATCAGCTGTCGTGATTGCCTCTTCATCATGCTCAACGACAATAACTGTATTTCCAAGATCTCTTAATCTTTTAAGAGTTTTTAACAATCTTTCATTATCACGCTGATGTAGGCCAATCGAGGGCTCGTCTAGCACATACAGAACTCCTGTTAAACCTGATCCAATTTGTGATGCAAGACGAATACGTTGTGACTCACCACCTGATAAACTACCCGAACCTCTTGAAAGAGTTAGATATTCAAGCCCTACATTATTTAAAAAAAGTATCCTCTCATTGAGTTCCTTAAGAATTCTAAATGCAATTTCTTTTTCTTTTTTAGTTAATTTTTTTTCAAGTTTCTGAAACCAAATAACAAGTTCTTTAATAGATTTGTCGCATACTTCACCTATGTGCAGCTTGTCTATCTTTACAGCCAATGCAGTCTCTTTAAGTCTAAAACCATTGCATGCATGACATCTTACTTCACTCTGATACCTCTCAATTCTTCCACGCATCCAATCACTTTCTGTCTCTAGATATCTGCGCTCAAGATTATTGATTACTCCTTCGAAAGGTCTTTCATACTCATAACCGTCATCATAAGTAAACTTTAATTCTGTTTCACCCGAGCCATAAAGAACTATGTTTTGAATTTTTTTTCCCAGTGATTTCCAGGGTGTATCAAGTGAAAATTTATATTTTCTAGCTACAACCTTTAAAATATTTCTAAAATACCCGTATCTCGAGACTGGCCATGGAGCAAGTGCGTCCTCATTTATTGAAAGGTTTTTATTTGGAACAACTAAATTAGGATCAATTGATAAATCGGTTCCAATTCCATCACACTCTTCACATGCTCCATAAGGATTATTAAAAGAAAATAACCTTGGTTCAATTTCGTCAATTGTGAAACCGGATACAGGACAAGCAAATTTTGATGAAAATAGTTCATTATCTGCTTTACCATATTTCTTTTCGAAGTTTTCAACGATTACCAATCCATCACTTAAATTGAGGGCAGTTTCGACACTATCCGCCAACCTGTTACCTATCTCATCGTTTAGTACGATACGGTCTACTACAACCTCGATGTCATGTTTCTTTTTTTTATCAATTTCAGGTAAAGAGTCGAATTCGTATAATTCCCCATCAATCTTTACTCTTTGAAAACCTTTCTTGTGCAATTCTTGTAATTCCTTTTTGTACTCACCTTTTCTTCCTCTGATAATTGGAGATAATATTAGAAACTTTGAACCTATTTCTCTTTCTTTTATTCGATCAACTATTTGGGTCACTGTCTGACTTTTAATGGGTAATCCGGTTGCAGGAGAATAGGGTATTCCAACCCTCGCAAAAAGAAGACGAAGATAATCATATACCTCAGTAACAGTACCAACTGTTGACCTAGGATTTTTTGATGTTGTTTTTTGTTCGATGGAAATTGCGGGACTTAACCCTTCTATTAAATCAACATTTGGTTTTTGCATCATTTGCAAAAACTGTCTTGCATAAGCTGATAAGCTCTCAACATATCTTCTTTGGCCTTCAGCATAAATAGTGTCAAATGCAAGGGAAGATTTACCTGAGCCAGACAAACCAGTTATTATTGTTAGCTTCTCACGGGGTATTTTGACGTTAACATTTTTTAAATTATGTTCACGGGCACCTTGTACGGAAATTATCTTACTCATAAGAATTAATTAATCTTAACACTCCTGATTTAAAGATAACCTGTGCATAAACAGCAAAATAGGGATTTTTGTATGTACAGTGCATCAATATCTGGATAAATTACAGTATATGGCTGCTAGTTTAAATAAAGTAATGCTAATAGGTAATCTTGGAGCAGACCCCGTAATTCGTCAGACTCAAGATGGAAAAAGGCTTGCCCAACTTAGCTTAGCCACATCCGAGTCATGGAAAGACAAGGCTACAGGAGAGAAAAAAGAAAAAACCAGTTGGCACAGAATAGTCATATTTAACGATGGTTTAGCTGGTGTTGTTGAGAGTTACCTTAAGAAAGGTTCAAAAATTTACATTGAAGGCCAATTACAAACTAGGAAATTTACAGATCAGAGCGGAGTTGAAAAATATACTACGGAAATAGTTCTTGGAAACTATAATGGCACACTTACCATGCTTGACTCAAGGAACTCAGGAGGCGGCGATTCAATTCCAGATATGGGTTCAGATATAAATCAAGACATGGGAGACAGCGCTCCACCTGACCTCGATATAGACGACGAAATACCTTTTTAAGTCTACTTTTTTCAATCGAAAACTGGGCAATTTTCTGATATAATAAACTTAATTTTTATAACAAAATCGTGCTTATTTTTCCTATTTTTTTGGGATTTTTAGCGCTTCAATAGGTAATAGAATTGACTGATTCCAAGGATCCAAATGAAGATCTTAAAACAGGTAAAGAGCAATCTGTAATCCCCATATTAATCGATACAGAAATGCAAAATTCTTACCTCGATTACGCTATGAGCGTAATCGTTAGCAGGGCATTACCCGATGTTAGAGACGGACTAAAACCAGTCCATAGACGGATTTTATATGCAATGCATGAGTCAGGCTATGAGTGGAATAAGCAACATAGAAAGAGTGCTCGAGTTGTCGGTGATGTAATTGGTAAATACCATCCGCATGGAGATCAAGCTGTTTATGATGCCTTGGTAAGACTTGCCCAAGACTTCTCAATGAGTGTGCCTCTGTTAGATGGTCAAGGTAATTTTGGATCAATGGACGGTGATAGGGCTGCTGCAATGAGATATACGGAAGTTAGAATGGCAAAAATTGCTAGTTTCCTTCTTGAAGATATAGAAAAAGAAACGGTCGACTTTAGACCTAATTATGATGAAACTGAAAGTGAGCCATCTGTTCTTCCTGCAAAATATCCAAACCTACTTGTCAACGGAGCAGGTGGTATAGCCGTTGGTATGGCGACTAACATTTTACCTCATAATTTAGGAGAGGTCATTGACGCTAGTATTGCTTACCTTAAAAATACCGATGTAACTTTTGAGGAAATTAATCAAATTATAAAAGGCCCAGACTTTCCCACGGGTGGAACAATTATTGGCATAAAAGGCATAAAGGACTCTCAGTCATCAGGAAGAGGCTCAATCATTGTTCAAGCAAAATCAAACATAGAGGAATTTAAAACAGATCGAGAGGCAATCGTATTTACCGAAGTACCTTACCAAGTTAACAAATCATCTTTGCTTGAGAAAATAGCTGAACTTGTCAGAGATAAAAAAATTGATGGTATAAGTGATTTAAGAGATGAGTCTGACCGTCAAGGAGTGAGGGTAGTTGTTGAATTAAAAAAAGGGGTAATATCACAAGTTGTATTAAACAAATTATATAAATTTACTGCACTACAGAGTTCTTACGGGGTTAATTCATTGGCGTTGGTAAACGGAAAACCAAAATTAATGAATATAAAAGAATTCATTCACCATTTTATAGAATTCAGAAAAGAAATTATCAGAAACAGGACTCGTCATGATCTTGGCAAAGCAAGAGATAGGGCCCATGTATTGATTGGCCTAGCAGTTGCTGTTGCTAATGTTGATCAAATAATAGAAATAATTAAAAGCTCCAAAGATCCTAATGAAGCAAGAACCTCGCTTCTTAAAACTAAGTGGCTAAGCAAGGATATTGATGATTTGTTAAAGTTAGTTGATGACCCAAGGCAAATTAAAAATGAAAAAGAAATTTACTTAACAGACGAGCAGGCCAAAGCGATATTAGAGTTAAGATTGCAACGTTTGACCGCTCTAGGTAAAGATGAGATCAAGTCAGAGTTATCAGATCTTTCAAATCAAATAAACAAATTCCTCTCAATATTAAGGGATACGAAGGTATTGAATGATGTAATAAATGTTGAGCTAAATGAAATTAAAAAGCAATTTGCAATACCAAGAAGAACAGAAATTAATGAGGGCGAGGCTACAGATATTGATCAAGAAGACCTAGTTCAAAGAAGTGATATGGTCGTAAGTGTAACAAACTCAGGTTATATAAAAAGGGTTCCTTTAAATATGTACAGAGCACAGAAAAGAGGTGGCAAAGGAAGAGCAGGAATGAAAACCAATGAAGAAGATTTTGTAACTCAAGTTTTTACATCAAGTACTCATGACAATATGTTGTTTTTCTCGTCTGGTGGAATAGCTTACAAACTTAAGACATGGAAGATTCCTGAGTCATCACCCCAAGCTAAGGGCAAAGCAATAATCAATCTCTTAAATCTTAAAGACACTGAAAGTCTATCAAGTATCCTTGTGTTGCCAGAAAATAAGAAATCAAATGGGAATGAGTATTTAATATTTGCTACATCAGACGGCAGCATCAGAAAAAATAGTTTAGAAGATTTCAAAAGGATTCAAGCAAATGGTAAAATTGCAATGAAATTAGATAATAATAATACAATCGTAGGTGTAAAACTTTGTAGTGATGAAGACGATATTTTACTATCAACAAAACATGGAAAGTGTATTCGAACTCCTGTTTCAAAATTGAGAACAACTAAAAGTAGAAGTTCGGTAGGTGTAAGGGGCATCAGGTTAACAAAAGATGATAAAATTATTTCAATTTCTGTCATTTCTCATACTGATGTATCGTCAGCAGAAGCAAAAGCTTACTTAA
This sequence comes from uncultured Pelagibacteraceae bacterium, assembly GCA_902565955.1. GTDB lineage: Bacteria > Pseudomonadota > Alphaproteobacteria > Pelagibacterales > AG-422-B15 > CACNXQ01. The sequence goes on from CACFGR010000004.1 coordinate 34,848, forward strand.
AAATGATTTCAAAGGAAAAAGGAATGCAAGAAGAAACTGAGAGTGACGATAATGATATTGATAACTCTGTTTCTGACATTGAAATATCTAAGGATAGATATGACGAATTAAAAGCGAGAGAACAATTCATTTTAACCGTTACTGAAAATGGCTTTGGCAAAAGATCTTCTTCTTACCAGTTTAGAGTTTCTAATCGCGGAGGATCGGGCATTATGTGTATTGCGACATCAGATAGAAATGGTGATGTCCTGGCTTCTTTTCCAGTCAATAATGATGATGATATAATGCTGATAACTAAAACAGGTCAATTAATTCGCTGCCCGGTAAAAGATGTTCGCGTAGCTGGTAGAAATACGCAGGGAGTAAGTATATTTAAAACAACAAAAGAAGAAAAAGTTGTTTCTGCAAGCAGAGTTGAGCTAGATAGTTAATAAATTACTAGAGGTCTTTAAATAATCATTATATATTCCAAACATGAGTAGAACTGGCATATATCCTGGAAGCTTTGATCCCATTCATAAAGGGCACATTGATATTATCAATAGGGCTACGAAACTTGTTGATAAATTATATATCGCAGTTGCTGACAGCCCGCATAAATCACCCTTATTTGATTTAGATGAAAGAAAAGAAATGATAGAAAATGAGTTTTCATCAAATGATAAAATTGAAGTAATTGCATTTGATAATTTATTGATTGATTTAGCTAATTCGCTAGATGCAAAGATACTCATAAGAGGTCTTCGTGTTGTTTCTGATTTTGAATATGAGTTTCAGATGTTGGGTATGAATAGACAATTAGATAATAATATTGAAACAGTATTCTTAATGGCAGATGCTCAACGGCAATCAATTTCCTCTAATTTTGTAAAAGAAATTTCACGTTTGGGAGGAAATATCAGTAATTTTACAAATAAGTTTGTTGAGCAAAAATTAAAAGATAAATTCAAATAAATAAAATGAAATTAATAAGAACCTTAATTTTTTTATTTTCATTTTTTATAGCGTTAATCGCAGAAGGAGTTGTCATGGCAAATGATCCAGAAAATTCAATCCAAATAGAGCTGAAAGATGGTAATGTAATAATAGAATTACTACCTGATATTGCTCCAAATCACGTAAATAGAATTAAAGAACTTGCAAGAGAGGGCTTTTATGATGGAGTACCCTTTCATCGTGTTATAGAGGGCTTTATGGCTCAAACTGGTGATGGCGAAAATAGAAATGGAACAGGCGGATCAACCAAACCTGATTTGAAAAATGAATTTGGTGATACACCTCATCTTCGTGGAACAGTATCAATGGCAAGAACAGCGGACCCGGATTCAGCTAATAGTCAATTTTTTATATGTTTTGCCGAGGCTCCACATCTAGACGGCCAGTATACTGTTTTTGGTCAAGTCGTAGAAGGGATGGAGTTTGTTGACAAGATTAAACGAGGAGAGCCAGGCTCTGGAAGTGTAGATGACCCTGATGAAATGATAACTGTGAGGGTCATTGCAGATCTATAATTTTCATGAAATTAAGTCAATTTGACTTTGAACTACCTGATAATCTGATCGCTGAAAGACCGTGTGAGCCTCGAGAAGAATCGAGGATGTTAGTTTATAAAAATGAAATATCTGATACGAACTTCAGTAAATTTATTGATTATGTTGGCCATAATGATTTGGTTGTGATTAACAACACAAAAGTTATCCCTATTTTTCTTGAAGGATTTCACTCAAAAAAAAACATTAAGGTTACGCTTCATAAAAAACTATCAAGTAATAAATGGCTTGCATTTTTGAAACCTGCAAAAAAAGTAAATGAAAACAGTATAATCAGTTTTAATAATGAGATCTCTTGTATAGTTAGAAAAAAATCAGATTATGGTGAGGTTGAATTAGAATTTAATTGTAGTGAGGAGGAATTTGATAATTATTTATATCAATTTGGACTTATGCCGCTGCCGCCATATATTCAAAAAAAAAGAAAAAGTGACAAAAAAGATTTTACTGATTATCAGACTGTATATGCAAAGAAAAAAGGTTCTGTAGCAGCTCCTACTGCTGGTTTACATTTTAATGATACAATAATAAATAAACTGATAGAGAGCAATCAATTAGTAGAGATTACTTTACACGTTGGTGCCGGTACATTCTTACCTATAAGAAACGAGGATGTTGATAATCATGTAATGCATTCTGAGTACGGTATAATTGATGAAAAAACTGCACTGAAAATTAATCAATGTAAGAAAAAAGGTGGAAAAATTATTGCTGTTGGTACAACGACACTAAGACTTTTAGAAAGTGCCGCAAAAAATAATGAAGTGGAGATATTTAATAGAGAAACTAATATATTTATAAAGCCTGGATATAAGTTTCAAATTGTTGATATGCTATTGACTAACTTTCATTTACCAAAATCTACTTTATTACTATTAGTCTCCGCATTTGCAGGCACTAAAGAAATATTTAAAATTTATAAACATGCCGTAACAAATAAATACCGTTTTTTTTCATACGGGGATGTTAGTTTACTATTTAAGAAATGAGCGATTTTAAAATACTAAAAACAGATGGAAATGCCAGAAGAGGTAAATTAATAACCTCTCATGGGGAGATAAATACCCCTGCTTTTATGCCAGTTGGTACAGCTGCAACCGTAAAAGGCGTCTTTACAAAGGACCTAATTAAAACAGGCTCAGAAATCCTTTTAGGCAATACTTACCATCTAATGCTCAGACCAGGATCCGAGCTAATAAAAGAATTCGGTGGACTTCATAAGTTTATGAATTGGGATAAACCGATACTCACAGATTCTGGTGGATACCAGGTATTTTCTCTATCTAAACTAAGAAAGATTAGTGAGGAAGGTGTTAAGTTTTCATCACATATAGATGGAAAAGAAGTAATGCTTACTCCAGAAAGTTCAATGGAAATACAAACTAACTTAAACTCAGATATTGTAATGGCGTTTGATGAATGTACAGCTTTTCCTTGTACCCATGATCAAGCAAAAAACTCAATGGACTTGTCTATGAGATGGGCAAAAAGATGCAAAGATTATTTTATAGAAAGAAATAACAACAAGTTATTTGGCATCGTCCAGGGAAGCGTATTTGAGGACTTAAGAAAAGAATCTGTAAAAGCTCTTGAAGATCTAAATTTTGATGGTTACGCATTAGGAGGTCTTGCAGTAGGTGAAAGCCAAGACCAAATGTTTGAGGTTCTTGAATTTACTATGCCACATTTACCCATAGATAAACCACATTATTTAATGGGTGTGGGTAAGCCAGATGATATTCTTGGCGGTGTCTCTAGAGGAATCGATATGTTTGATTGCGTATTGCCGACTAGAAGTGGAAGGAATGGACAAGTTTTTACTTTTAATGGACCAATAAATATAAGAAATGCAAAATACAAAAATTTAGATGATCCAATTGATAAAAACTCAGATAATCCTGTATGTAAAAATTACTCTGCTGGATATATACATCATTTATTTAACGCAAAGGAGATGCTAGGGGGCATGTTACTTTCTTTGCATAATATATATTTTTATCAGAAACTAATGGCAGATATTAGAAAGTCTATAGAGGAGGATAGCTTTATATCTTTTTCAAAGAAATTTCTTGAAAGTTATAAATCTTAGTTACTTACCTTTGAATTCAGCTTTTTTCTTCTGAATGAACGACATTACTCCAATTTTACTATCCTCAGTTTTGCCAGCAATTGTTTGTGCTGAGCTTTCCGCAGCAAGTTGACCTTCGAAATTGTTTGAAAAGCTATCCCAATATAATTGTTTAATTAATTTCAAGGCCACTGTTGGTCCAGAGGCAAGAGTTTTAGCTGTTTCTATAGCTGTATCCATTAGTTTATCGTCATCTACTACATAATTAATAAGTCCCCATTCAAGGGCTTTCTCAGCACTTACTTTTTCTCCTATTAATGAAAATTCCATCGCTTTCGCCATACCAATTTTTCTGGGAATTACATATGTAGAACTTGCATCAGGTACTAATCCTATGAACTTAAATGCCTGGTAGAAGTATGCTGATTTTGATGCGTATACTAAATCACCAAATACTCCTATGGAACATCCTGCACCGGCAGCAACTCCGTTAACTGCCGTAATTAAAGGAATAGGGATATTTTTTAAATCAATTAAGAAAGGATGATATACCTTTTCTAATTCCTCGCCCGGATTAACATCAGCACCTAATCCAGCTCCCTCGACTAAATTAGCTCCTGCGCAAAATCCTCTTCCTTCTCCAGTAATAACCAGACACCTCGCTTTTAATTCGCCATTAATAATTTTTTTAATGTATCCATGTAGCTCAGAAATCATTTTTTTAGATAACGCATTGAGTTTACTTGGATCATTGAGCGTTAAAACTGCGACATCTTCAGTTATTTCACATTTGACTGCTTTTGACATAATTCCTATTATTATACCTTTAAAATATATAAAAAAGGTATATTTTTATTATCGTTAAACAATATTTGAGGGTGAGAAAATGGGTTTAGGTGGAATAAATACTGACAGTATATTTGATGATATTTCTTATGATGACTTATCAGTAAAGCTCAATAAATTAAAGACCAGGTATATTGAAGGTAATATTCCTAAGTTAACTGAGAGAAAAGAGAGACTAAAAAAGCTAATTGATATAGTCGAAAATAATGCAGATGCACTTGGAGACGCTATTCAAAGTGATTTTGGAACTAGACACAAACAATTAAGCTTAATGGCAGACGTGAGAAGCACTCTGTCATTTGCAAACCATTCTTATAAAAATTTATCTTCGTGGATAGGTCCGGAAAAAAGAAGCGCAAATTTTCCACTTAATTTACTGGGAGCTAAAGCTAAAGTTCATTATCAGCCTTATGGGGTAGTTGGAATTATATCTCCATGGAACTTTCCAGTTAATCTGAGCATAGGACCTCTTGTAGATGCTTTTTCAGCAGGTAATGCTGGAATGATTAAACTTTCAGAATTTGTTCCATCTACGAGTAGATTATTAGAACAACTAATATGTGAAAAATTTGACGAAAGTGAAGTCGTGGTAATAAATGGGGGAATGCAGACGTCAATTGATTTTACAAAATTGCCATTTGATCATTTAATATATACTGGTTCGACAGATATAGCTCGAAAAGTATCAAGTGAAGCAGCAAAGAACCTTGTTCCTTTAACTTTAGAACTAGGAGGTAAATCTCCAACAATTTTGAGTAACGGAGCAAGCATTGACAAAAGCGTTAATAAAATTCTTTTTGGAAAATTATTAAACGGAGGCCAAATTTGTGTTTCACCTGACTATAGCTTTATACCAGAGCAAAAAGTAGAGCAATTTATTGAAACCTCAAGAAACTTCATATCAGAAAAAT
>CACFGR010000005.1 GCA_902565955.1 uncultured Pelagibacteraceae bacterium
TGATACATCTTGAATAAATTTTTTTATAAATTTTATTATTAATGACTTTGCATGAAAAAGAAATAACTCCTCATCACCTGCCCATCTCTTACCGTTTCTCATACCATATTTTTTTATTCTATAATCTTTATATTTATGAAAGTGTTGCATTATTTTATTTTCTAAAATCATAGCATCATGAACTTGAAATTTCTTACTATAAAAGATTTTTTTTAAATGAAATGCATAACGTTGTTTTAGGGTTCTTTTTGTTCGTCCAACTTTCAAACTTCTTAGTCCACCATATTCAATTTCCATGACGCCAAGAGTCTCATTATGAATTTTTTTCTTTCCTGATAAGAAATCTTCAAGTGAACCGGAACCCGCATTAAGATTACCACATTCTGGGCATATATATTTTGATTTAAATTGATGGTAATCAATATTTTGCTTACCGTGATATTTGCATTTAATAATTATTCTTGATGCTTTTTTAGAATTATCAAATAGTAGTTTTATGAACTTAATATGGGAAAATTCTTTTTTCTGTAGTCGATTTAAATGCTTATTAATCTTAGTATGACTTAACCTGTTTTTAATAGACCTATGCTTTATTATACATTTACTGCATGGCTTTGTATTTTGATAAAGCAAATTTGAAGCTTTAACACTTATTTCTTTTTCATCAGGGTGCAAATTGCATTTAATTTTTACTGCATTATGTAATCCACGGTATGCACTCATTAAAGAAATACTGTTTCCATATTTTTTTCTTATCTTAGAAAGAAACTGTTTTTCTTTATTTGCTATCCTCATATTTGCTCTTAGTTCTTTTCCACATTGAGGACATCCAGTTTTGTATAAAAAATGTGAGTCTGGTGTTAAGTAAAATTCTCCGTGTAACTTGCAAACTATGGGAACTTTAGGGCTTTTGAATGTTTGGAAAACAGATTTAGCCTTAGTATAATTAAATTTGCCATCAAATTTTCTTTGACATTTATTAATCCAATTAATTAAGTTTTTTTTTCTTCTTTTAATTACATGATGATTAGAATATCTGGCGGATAATTTCATAACTTATTATTTAATTAATTATTTTTCTTAATTTTTTCAAGGCACCTAAAGTCAGTCTCTAGTTCAAGATTGTTAAAATTAATATGACATATGTTAATTTCATGTCTTTGACACCAAATTTGTAACCCACGTTCAGTAAATCCGACATCTATTTTTGAATAATCTTGAAGCGATTTTGAATCTGTTGAACCTGCCATAAATTCGTCAGAACACTTAACACAAACAATTGGCTCTTTGATTTGATTTAACAGATAACTGAGTTTTCCTATATCTTGCTCTAGGCTATTATCCTCACTCATTCACACCAGTCTTTCTTATTATTCTTATCATACAAAACTCCTAGACTGTGTGAGACCATCAATTTTGAAACATTTTCACCATCTATAATCATATAAGACAAGATTCTACCAAAAAAGTCTCTATTGTATTCTGTTTCAAATTCAATTCTTTTTCCTTCTGAAATTAATTGGTTAATGTACTCACGAGCTTTAATCCCAAGTATATACTCTTTCTCACATTTAGGATTTGAAATTTCAGGAGTATCTAGATCAAGCAGTCTAACTTTATCTTTCTTTCCTTCATATATTACATAGCATGTATCGCCATCGTAACAAAACAGGTCATTTTGTTTTCTTATTTGTATATCTGCAAATGAATTAGAGATAAATAAAATTAGAACAGAGAAAATTCTTATCATTAATAAATATTAATTGATAATTTCGTGAGGGTATACTCCTAGTAAATTATTTTTTTCAATCCAGACTTTAATTTCCTTCTCATCATCTGTGATCGTAATCCTACACCAACTTGAGTCACACTTATTAATTTTTGCATGAACAAAAGGATCTATTTTAGCAAGTATCTTGTTTTTGTTTGGTTTATCATATCCATAACTGAAAGGTTCTTTTGATGTAAGTGCATATCTTTTACCTGAAAAAAGAATATGAGACATCCAACCAGTTACTCCATCTTTTGGGTCACGCACCTGTCGCCAACCTTCAATATCCCTAATAATCTCCATTGGATAACCTTTAAGTTGATAGCGATAAATAATTGTGGCCTCAGGGAATGGGCCTTTTCTTAAGTTTGCATCACCTTTTAATGAAACCCATCGAGGAACAGGAAGGTCAGATGAAGACGTTGATAATGTTGTAAAAAGTAGAAGAAATATTGGTATTAGTATTTTATGCATCAACAAACTCTTTTTCCTCAATAACATTACTTGGATCGACATGTAATATTATTTCTGCATCTGGAAATTGATTAAGTATGTTTTCTTCTACTTGATCAGCAATATTGTGCGATTCTTCTAAGCTTACATGCTCTGATACCTCAATGTGCATCTGCATAAAAAACTTTCCTTTACTCGACCCACTTTGACGAGTACGAACATCATGAAATCCAAGAACTTTGTTATGACTTTTTACAATGTCAAAAATCTCAGATTTGAGATCATCATCAATTTCACGATCAATTAATACAGCAATTGATTTTTGAAAAATAGCAATTGTCGTATAGATCATATAAATCGAAATTAAAGCGGCAATTAATGGATCCGCTCTTGAGAAATCAGCAAACATCACAAGCATAATTCCAACAAAGGCCGCAATATTTGTTAATAAATCACTAAGGTAATGAAGCTTTTCTGACTCTACGCTTAATGAAGCCGTGTCTTTCATTATTCTTGTTTGAAACCTCACCAACATAAGAGTGGCAAATATTGAGATTGCAATAACAATAAGTGCTATTTCGGAATTAATAATTGTAATTTCAGGATTAATAAAGTTTTGGTAGGCCATATACAGTATAAATATTGAAATTAGTAAAATAATAATTCCCTCTATAAAAGCAGATAATGCTTCAGCTTTACCGTAACCAAAACGGTATTCATTAGTATTTTTCTTTAATGAGATTCTAACTAAAGTAAATGTAGTTAGAGTGATAATGAGATCAAAAAAACTATCTGCAAGTAATGACAAAATTATAATTGAGCCAGTAGCAAAATATGCAAATGCTTTGATAAAAATTAAAAAAAGAACAACTCCGAGAGTGATCAATGAAGATTTTTTTATTTTTTCTCCATACTCATTTTGAGAAATATTTGCGTAAGTCATTAAGGATAAAGTCTTGATTTAATCCATTGATCATTTGATAATCTAAAGACAATCCTGTCGTGAAGTCTTGTTTTATAATCGTCTCTACTTTTCCAGACTTCTACTTTTTCAGGTTGTATAATTACCCCTCCCCAATGATCAGGTCTGGGTATCTCTTTACCCTCATAACTATCTGCGAATTTTTTAAATTCTGCATCAAGCGCTTCTCTGCTTTCAACTGTTTCTGACTGTTTAGAAATACTTGCTGAAATTTGAGCATTACGATCTCGAGATGCAAAATAATTGTCTGAAATTGAAGAATCAATCTTTTGTACTTTACCTTGAATACGAATAGAAACACCTTGCGCTCGACTGTACCATGTGAGGTGACCTTTATTATTATGAAAAAGCTCCTTACCTTTTTGAGACTGATAGTTTGTGTAAAAAACAAAGCCTTTGTTTGATACATCTTTTATAAGTATAACACGTGCGTTTGGATTACCTTCCGCATCGACTGAAGAAACAAGCGCGGCATTAGGATCGAGTTCTACTAATTCCTTTTCTTTTTCGTAAAAATCATTCCACGCATCTAACCAGTTGTTGTAATTAGAAATATCATTGCTCATTAGTTTACTTATAGTCAAATTGTAAAAAAATTGAATTGAAATAAGAGCGAATGAGATGCATTATCAAAAATAATGATTGAAGTGTTAAAAAAAATTTGGTTTTTACAACTCAGATTTGTCAAAATTTATCTATCAACAGGTGTGTATCCACCTTTAATTAGAAATAGAAAACGTAATAATTGGAGTAAAAAGAAGTGATTATTCTTGCTTTTCTTGATTTTTGATAACAACTTCGGTAACACGCTGCATTTGACTTTCAATCCTTACAGAATGATCCTTAAAGTCCTGTCGAATTAAATAAACAAGATAAATTAATACACAAACAGCAATGAATGTTAAAAATTCCATGCTGTTATTATAGCTCTAAATGCATATTTAAAAATGATAAAAAAGAATAGGAATTTTGCCTACTTTTCACCTCTAATTTTTAAAATTTGTTCATATGCATCATTAATTCTTTGAAAGTTCTCTTTTGCTTTTTGAATAAGGCTTTTATCAGTAATGCCTTTTGCCCGAACGATATCTGGATGGTTTTTGCGAGCTAAATTTCTGTAAACTTTTTTAATTTCTGCAGACGTTTGAGATTTAGAAACACCAAGCACTTTGTACGGGTCTTCTTTGACAAATTCAGGTCGAGAATTTCTTAATCTATTAAATGTTGCTTGATCAATTCCAAAAATCTGGCTAACTTTTTTTATATATTTTAGTTCTGGAGCCGATAAATCATGATCAGCATATCCAATTTCAAAAAGGCCTAATATGACTTGCTCTAACATTTGTGGAGTTCGGTAAAAAGTGTCTCTTAACTGCTGAGCGTAAGGTTCAAATCCTGCACTGGTTTGTGCAGCTTCTTTCCATATTGCTCCAACCTGTTTCATATTTTCTTGAGGTATTTTAAATATTTTTTTGAATTTTCTTATTTCGTCGTCAGTGACTCTTCCATCTGCTTTTGCCAACTTTGCACAGAGAACAACAAGCCCTAAAGCATAAACACCTTGATTACTATTGAAGTTAGCCCCAGGATTTCTAAAGTTTGTTTTCTTTCCAAGAAAGTATGCGCCTGCAGTAAATGCAAGTGCGCCCAAAGGGCCTGCTATCATATTCCCTAAAGAAGCTGCTATTAAATATTTCCAAATGTTCATAGGTTTAAAAATTGATTAATGATAATCTAAATTTTAATAAAATCTATATGAACAGAAATAATATTAAGTTGGGCGCGCTCTATATGCTGATATCTGTTACAGGTTTCAGCATTATGGATATTGCAGTAAAATGGACAACTGCAGAATATTCAATAGGCATGGTCATTGCGGCACGTATGATTGGAGGCTTGATCCCTCTTTTTCTTGTTGTACCCAAAGAAAGGTGGGGTAATTTTTTTCATACTACTAAACCCGGCTTGATGTTTATTAGAGCATTCACTGGAACAGCTGCACTTTTTTGTGTTTATGCAAGTCTTCATTATTTACCCCTTGCAACCACTGTAAGTCTCACGTTTGCATCACCAATTTTTAGTACGCTGCTGTCAATATTTATACTTGGTGAACTTGTAAGAGTAAGAAGATGGATTGCAATTGTAATTGGTTTTGCTGGAGTTTTGATCATAATCAATCCAACATCCAGTGAGTTTAGTGTCTACATGTTATTACCAATTTTATTTTGTGTATTCTTTGCGATGGTATCAATTTCAATCCGTTTATTAAGTGAGACCGAGCCATCGTATTTGATTGCTTGGTATTTCACTTTATTTGGTTTCGTTGCATCTTTATTTACAATTCCTTTTGGAGGATGGAAAATACCAGTATCTTGGTTTGACCTTGGAATTTTAACAGCCGTTGGAATTTTTGGAGGAATTGGAAACCTTGCTCTGACCTCAGCATTTAAGCATGCTGAAGTCTCTCTGGTTACACCTTTGAAATATCTAAGTTTAATTTATGGAATAATATTTGGTTATATGATTTGGAATGAGATACCTGCGTGGAATACTTATGTTGGTGCTGGATTTATTATCTTATCAGCAATATTTATTCTCAGACGTGAGACTGCTCTTAAAAAAGAGATCCAACCAGAAAAATTCTCAATTCAGCGTTAGTTTTTATTTAAAAAAGTGTCTATACCTTTTTTGGTTTCGGGCATTTGTAGATTTTCAACCATTGCTTTACTTGCAAAATCGTAGGCATCAGAAATTTTCATTGCTGACTGTTTGTATAATGTTTCTTTCGAGAGCGCGAGTACTTCGGAAGTGTGATCACAAACTTGTTGAGAAAATAATTCGACCCTTTTATCTAATTCGTCATCTTCTAAATATTCGTTGATGAGTCCTGCTTCTTGTGCTCTTTGAGCATTAAGAGGCTGACCGCTCACTAATAATTCCATAACATTTTTTGAAGATATTGCACGGGCTACAGATACTGACGGTTGATGACAGCCAAAATTAAAGTTTATACCACCAAGTGCAAATCTTGCTGATTTAGAACTAAAAACACAATCCATTATACTGACTAATCCCAGCCCGCCAGCGGTTGCAATACCTCTTACCTTGGCAACAAAAATCTTTGGACTTGTTCTAATTTTCATTAACATTTCAGAGCACTCCGCAAATAGAAGTTCTTGTGATTTCTTATCATTACTTTTAATCATCTCTTGAACTTCATTAAAACTGTGTCCACTACAAAAGATTTTTTCATTTGAACTTTCAAATATAACAAGTTTGTGATCTTTGGATTTACTAACGCGATCTATCTCCATTTTAATTGCTGACATCATTTCCATGGTCAGGCAATTTGCTGGTGCATCATTAAGAGTGAGCGTTACAACTTGTCCATCATCTTTACTTACTAAAATATCCGTCATGAACTAAACCTTATATTAATTCGCCTATTTCTCTTACCTTTATTTTCAATCTTTCCAATCTCAAGTGGTCCAATTTCTTTCGTAGATTGGCAATGTGTTCCTCCACAACATTGAAGATCGATGATGTTTTCTCCCTCACCAATTTGAACTGTTTGTACTTTGTTATCTATAACTGGAGGTGAAACGGCAGCCCCTTTAGCTAAGTGAGGATTTGATTTTAGTTCATCTCCTGTAATTTGATTTATGATTATGGGATAGTCTTTACTAATAATATCCCTAATTTTCTCATTTAACTCTTCTTTATTTAGCATTGATGGATCAACATCAAAATCTATTCTTGATTTAGCACTTCCAACCGACGCGCCTGTTATGAGGGCATCAACTAAGCTACACAAAATATGGCAACTCGAATGCATTTTCATATGAGCATATCTAAGTTCCCAGTTGATCTTAAGTTCGGCGGATTGATTAATTAAGCTTTGATCGATGGGACCATCAACAATATGCAAAATTTCATTCGGCTTTGATCCTTTTTTAGTGTCTACAACTTTGAGAACTTGGTCCTTTAATACAATCTCACCTTGATCTCCAGGTTGTCCACCTGACTCTGCATAAAAAATTGTTCTATCCAATTGTATAATATTTTCTTCAACTCCAATAATACTGGCTTCTGTTTCTTTTAAGTAACTATCTTGATTGAAAAGAAGGTCAGTCATAAATCTATAAATAAAAATCGTATTCTTCCGAAGGTATGAAACTGTTATCCATATGTTCAAATTCACCTTCTTTGGCTGACACGTATAAATCGAGATACTCTTTTCCTAAATACTTAGATAAAATTTTTGATTCTTGAAAACGATTTAATGCAGACTCCATATTTTTTGGCATTTCAGGATCAGCAGTCTTATCAGCACCTTCAGTGTTATCAAAACTTACTTGGTCTGTTGGTGAGAGTTTTTTTGTAAGTCCATGATGAAGTCCTGAAAGGATACAGGCTAAAACAAGATATGGATTTGCATCAGCTGATGCTACCCGGTGTTCAATTCTTTTTGCGCTATCTGATCCAGCGGGTATTCTCAATGAAACATCTCTTCGATTCCAAGACCAACTTTTATTTACAGGAACAAAATTTCGGGTTTGTATTCTTCGATAACCATTTCTATTTGGAATAAAAATTGGAAATGAGTCATAAAAAGTTTCTTGAAAACCAGCTAAAGCATTCTTTAACTTATCATTTCCATAACGATTCTTAGTTGCAAAAATATTTTTTCCATCATCATCGTACACTGAAATATGCAGGTGCATTCCATTTCCAGTCTCCTCAAGAAATGGCTTTGCCATAAATGTTGCTTCAAACCCATGCTTTGCAGTTGTTTCTTTTATTATTCTTCTTAACATTGCTGCATCATCCGCTGCTTTAAGCAGATCACCGGTATGCTTTAAATTAATTTCGTACTGGCCAGCAGCAAATTCACTTGAAGCTGTTGTTGCAGGGATATCTTGAATTTTACAGTTCTCGTTAATTTCATTAAATAAATCGCCAAACATATCAAGGTCAGGAATTCCATATACATGAGTTTTACTTGCACCTAATGCAGGGACCGGCTTGCCTTCCTCATTTCTTTTCTTATCCAACAAATAAAACTCTAATTCAAAAGCTACTACTGGATTAAATCCGGTGCCTTTGAATTTATTCATTACTTTTTCTAAAATATTTCTTGGGTCAACTTCCGCAGGATTTTCTATTACACCCCATTTTTCCTGTTCTTTTCTCATAGAAATTAGTACTTGAAGAACCTTGCTATCCCAAGGGACGGGCTTTATGGAATTTTTAACGGGCATTAAAACCCCATCTGGATCTCCGTCAGTCCAACCAAGATTCATCGTGTTGGTTACGCCACCTAGGACATCTAAATAAAATGCTGAAAAAGGTAACAATACACCATCTGAAAAAATTTTATCTGCCTCTAGTACTGGAAATCTTTTTCCCCTCACATATCCACAGAGGTCTGTAAATATTGCGTCTACATATTGGATATTATGATGACGATTAAGCACTTCATCAAATTCTGATTGTGTTGCAAGTTCCATATAGGTATCGAATTAAGATTAGACTAAGTCGTTCAGGTGTGTCTGTAAATGATTAAGGTAAAATTTCTGATATTGAACTAAGCTCGTCTCTAAATCCCCATATTTGCCAGGCTGATAGGACCTGCTTTCAATTCCCTTTTGATTCATTTCACATAAGTGGGAATCTTCAGTAGAAGTTTGGTCCCACAAAAAAATCATTTTATCGACATCAACTTCCGCATCTTTATGAGTTACCCAATATTGGGTCACTACTGTTTTATTTTGACTAATTGGTGAGAATAAAAAAAGTATCACAAATTCGTTATTTGCAACAAAGCTGTTAAATGGGCTGAAACCAATTGCAGTATAACCATTGTCAGCACCAATCTCCCTAAAATCACCCATCAATGTTGAACAAGAATAACTGCCATCCATTGTTTCTGATGCAATACCTTCAGGTAAAGGTGTGCGCTCTGCAATTCTAAAATATTTTGAGTCATGCTCACTGTACTCTCCAACAAATAAACCTCTTTTTAAAGTTTGTTCTGTCCACTCTTTAATACGTTTTGTAAGTTTAGGGGCCTCAATTCCTGAGCCAACACCTGCTCCATAAGAATTACAGTAATCTTCACCATGCACACTTAGATAATCTTTGTGCGTAAATTCGCCTCCCCAGCAATGAGCGCATTCTTTAAAATTATGAATTGTAGCTAAATGTGAAGCATTAAAAATAAAATCTTTTTGAAAAGCAATCTTGCCATCATTAAGTCCATGAATTTTGATGTATGGTTCAAGTGGTTTAATGAATTCATCAAATGAATAGGGAGAGTTTGATAAATTGATGAATACTAAACTCTCATACACTTTTAAATGACACTTAATATTTGGATCAGATGCTGAAATTGAAAGTTGATTATCATCTGTCTTTTTTATCTCTATAAATCCTTTATTTAAGTTGTATGTAAAGATATTGGTTTGATTAAAGTACGAGAGATGGGTGAGAAAAACCCATTGTTTTTTGAAAATTGCATCATAACTTGCATGAAATATCTCTGAATTTGTAAAGAAAAGTTGATCCATTCCTGCGTGTGGATCTTGACTTTGTATTAAACTTTTGATTTTTTCACTTATCATAAATAATTTTCAATATATTTTAATAATTGTTAAATTTAAATAAAAAATCATCATGAATGATAATGATATTGAAATTTGTTATTTATCCGCTTCAGATACATTAAAGAAGTATAAAGAAAAAAAATTATCTCCAGTTGAAGTCCTGTCGGCTGTAATTAAAAGAATAGAAACAGTTAATCCCAAGATAAATGCATTTAATTATCTTGATTTTGATAAGTCTATAGAACTTGCAAAAGAGTCTGAGAAAAAATTTTTCAATAATAATAATGTTCTGCCTCTTGAAGGATTACCTTTAGCAATAAAAGACGAGGTGAATATAAAAGGACAACCAAATCGTAATGGTTGTTTACTTCTCAAGAATAATATTGCACAGAAAACTGATATTGATGTTGAAACAATAGTCAATTCAGGAGCGATACTTCACGGGCGCACAACCAATCCAGAATTTTCTCTCACCTCTTTTTGTCACTCAAAACTAAATGGCGTAACAAGAAATCCTTGGAACTTAGATATGACACCTGGTGGATCAAGTGGAGGCAGTGCGGCTGCATTAGCTTCAGGCTGTGCAATGTTGACAACAGGAAGTGACATTGGAGGTTCAATAAGAATACCAGCAGGTGCATGTGGCGTAGTTGGATACAAGCCGCCTCATGGAAGAAATGCTCAAAGTTATCCATTCAATCATGACCCTTACTGTGTAACAGGACCACTCGCAAGAACAGTGGTTGATACTGCAATGATGCAAAATATTATGTGTGGACCAAACCAAAAAGATATAACATCTTTACGGCCAAAAAAACTCTTACCATTAAATTACGAAAATATTAAAAATTGGAAAATAGCTTATTCAATGGACTTAGGATTTTTTGAGATTGATAAGGAAGTGGAACAGAATACGCTGACAGCATTAAAAAAATTTGAAAGTCTTGGATGTCAGGTCACAGAGGTGAAACTTAATTGGAAAAAAGATGAAGTAAATTCGGTTTGCTTCAGTCATTATGCAAATTCTTTTTATAAAGAAATTTCTGAGCTTTCAGATTCTGAAAAAGAACAGCTGAGTGATTATACAAAAATGTTCAGTGGTGTTACTGAAATGCACATTGACTCCTTAAAAAATAATAAAAAAATTTATCACGAACAAATTGGTGCTCACTTGGGTTATGGCGTTGAAGAAAGTGCAATGGTGACTGGAAAAATGTATGAAGAAATTGGTCCAATATTGGAAAAATATGATTTATTTATTTGCCCTACCAATGCCTTACCGGCAATCAAAGCAGATATTGATATAGTTAACGAACGCGTCATTATTAATGGAAAAGAACAGGAATGTGCTGACTTTGCATGGTGCATGTCTCACCCATTCAATATGTTGGGCAAACTGCCAGTCCTTTCTGTACCCTCTGGCTTTAGTTCAAATCAAGTGCCTACCGGCATTCAGATTATTTCACGCTCCTACAGTGATGAACTAGTATTTCAAGGAGGATACAACTACGAAATCGTGGATCCATGGCTAAATAATGCGAAAAATCGGCCAGTTTTTGATTGATATAGTATTGACCAGTTTATCCAGAGGTGTACAATTTTTTCAGATTAAACAAAAAAAAGGATAATTAATTATGCCAAAATACGATGTAACTAAAAAGTTCATTGATAACTTGCGAGAAGGCAAGGTAAGTCGTAGGTCTTTTGTAAAGGGTATGGGTGCAGCTGGTGTTCTAGGTTTAACATCCGGTCTTGTTCCTGCTACTAATGCATTTGCATCTACTGGACGTGCTTTTGTTTGGGGCGGTTATGATGACGATGGTCTATTTGGACCATATGTTGAAGCTCACGGATCACCAGAATATTCAACTTTTGGGGATGCGGAGGAAGGTCTTCAAAAATTAAAAGCTGGTTTTGAAGTTGATGTTGCTTGGCCTTGCCAAGGTGAAATTGCACGATGGGTAAGAGCTGGTGTTATTCAGCCACTTGACACATCAAGATTAGAAAACTGGGGAGATATGTTCCCAGAAGTTAGAGACTTACCAAGTGGTATAGTTAACGGACAAAACTATTTTGCACCGGTTGACTGGGGAGACACAAGTATTGTGTACAACACTGATAAAGTCACTTGGATGCAACCAGGTAATGAAAGTCTATATCTTTTAGAAGATCCAAGAATGAAAGGTAAAGTTGGAGTACTTGATAGTGCTGCAGATAGTTTATTCTTGATGATGCATTATCTAGGAACAGACATTAAGGACATTAACCAATTAAATAAAGCGGCTATTGATCAAGGTATCAATAAGTTCCGTGAACTCAGAGATAATGGAAACATTAGAACATTCTTTGCTGACTCTGCTTCTATTGCTGAAGCAATTGGAAACGAAGAGGTCTGGGCTTCAATTTGTTGGAACGAAACATCATGGGAGACTGGTTACCCAATGATGCGTCCTGTTGAAGGTACAATGACATGGGCATGCGGACTTGCAATTGCGACAGGTGCAAATCTTGATGTTGCTTATGACATGATTAACGCTGCAACTAGTGCCGAAACTTCAGCTTATCTATTAAGCGAATGGGGTTACGGACACTCTAACCAAAAAGGCTTTGGCTCACTTACTGCAGATGAGCTAGCTGAAAGAGGAGTTGCTCCAAACCCAGCTGAACACTTAGCGAATGGTGCGTTCTCAGTAATGCCACCAGATGATGTAACGGATTACATGGAAGCTCAGTGGGCAGAAATGACTGCTGGCGGTTAATCTTAAATTTGTGAAATCATTAATAGCCTGTTCTCTTGTTGAGAACAGGCTATTTTTTTTGCAGTAAGCTAATATCTTCTAAACTGATACTTATAAAACAAGTATTGTTCTCAAATGATTGATTATCAAAGTGCTGTGATGACACAGTTATTACTTTATTGATTCCAGAAACCTCAACATAAAATCTTGTCATTTCTCCTAAGTAGGAAGTCTGATTTATTTTTGCTTCTAAGCAAATATCCCAATCAGATTTATCTCTAGAAATCATCATTGACTCGGGTCGAACACTACACACAACATCAGATGAATTCTCTGGAATATTTAGGTTATTTTTGACCTTAAAATCACCAAGATCTTCAATCGCAACATTTATATGCTCACCATCTTTTGACTTTGTAGAAGCTTTTAAAAAGTTTGTTTCTCCAATGAAATCACTTACAAAAATATTTTCTGGATTTTTATAAAGTTCATTTGGAGCTGATAGTTGCTGTATCTTGCCTTCACTCATAACAGCAACTCTATCTGACATACTTATAGCTTCTTGTTGGTCATGCGTAACAAATACAAAGGTAATTCCAATTTCTTTCTGTAGCGTTCTCAATTCAAGTTGCATTTCGTCTCTTAATTTTTTATCTAGCGCTCCAAGAGGCTCATCTAATAAAAGAACTTTTGGTTGTCTAACTAAAGCTCTTGCTAACGCAACACGCTGTCTTTGCCCACCCGATAATTGGCCACTGAATCTCTCCTCATAGCCCTCAAGTTTCACGAGAGCTAAAACATCATCAACCCTTTTTTTGATTTCGTCATCAGTCAAACCAAGTTTTCTTAATCCAAATTTTATATTTTGCTCAACATTAATGTGTGGAAATATGGCATAGTTTTGAAATACCATATTTGTAGGTCTTTTATCAGGAGGTAGTGCAGTGATATCACTGCCATCGATTAATAAATTACCATTTGTTGGATATTCAAATCCTGCCAACAATCGAAGTAAAGTTGTTTTTCCACATCCTGATGGGCCCAACAATGAAAAGAACTCTCCTTCTTTAATTGAAAAAGAGACATCATCAACTGCTTTGACATTTCCAAAATGTTTTGAAATTCCGTTTATCTGAATAAAATTTTCGTTCATAATTCTTACAATTTAATAGCTATATCCTGTTTCTCTTTGCCTTGTCCAACATTTCTCAGCCAGAATGCTAACAAAACAATAAAAGTAGTAAACACAATTATCACCGCCCCCAAAGCGAGTACGTGTGGAAGTTTTTTTACAAAACGCATTTGATTCCACATATACATAGGTAAAGTAGCATCACTGCCGGATAGAAAGAATGCCAGAATAAATTCGTCAAAAGATATAATAAAGCTTAGCAATAAAGCAGCTATTATGCCTGGCAAATAAAGAGGTAGTGATACTCTATAAAAAGTTCCCCAAGCATTTTCCCCTAAATCGCGTGATGCCTCTTCTAAAGAAAAGTCAAAACCTTCTATACGCGCAATCAAAATTAACATTGCAAATGGAGTACAAAACAATATGTGTCCTATTGTGACTGGAACCAGACCCAATGGAAGCCCAAGGTTGATCCAAATAATTAATATTGATACCGCTAAAATTATTTCAGGAATTAAAAACGGCATCATTATTGCTCCGTAAGAAACATTCTGACCCCTAAATTTGTACCTAACAAATGCCTTTGCAGCGAGAAGTGCAATTGCTGTGCTCACAACGCTTGCAACAACACCAACTTTAACGCTCGCCCATAAAGCTTTATGTAAGTTACGCTTCGACCACATTTCTTCATAATGGTCTGTGGTAAACCCCGCTAATGGAAATGACATATAATTTGCATCGTTAAAACTAAAAATTGGTAAAAAAAGAACCGGTATATATAGAAAGCCGAAATATATTAATGTGTAAACTAGCAGTGAACTATTTTTTTCATTCATGATTTAAGAGAGCCTCTGTGTAAGTCTTTTTGTTGTGTATGAGACAATTGCTGTTATGAGAATAACGGTCGTCAGCATGATTGTGGCTGATGCTGCTCCAAGTGGTATATTGTTTATTTTTCCAAAATAAGCTTGGATCATATTTGATAACATTCTTCCTTCAGTACCCCCAATTAAGGCAGGCGTTACATAATCACCTACAGTTGGAATAAATATTATTAAAATCGCACCAATGACACCTGGCAGGGATAGAGGAAATGTCACTTTCCAAAATACTTCAAATTTTGATAAACCGAGATCTCTTGCAGCTTCAATATATGAAAAGTCTATTTTCTCAAGAGACACGTAAAGTGGTAATAAAGCAAATGCTGCCCAAGCATGTGTTAGTGTAATAATAACAGCTTCCTCCGAGTACATAAGAAATGTAAGAGGCTCACTAATAATGCCTGCGCCTAATAATGTTGAATTGAAAACTCCTTTAGTGCCCAGTATGATTTTCCAAGAAAATACTCTTAATAGGTATGAAGTCCAAAAAGGTAAGGTTAGCAAAACTAACCATAACATTTTATTTTTTTTCACATAAAAAGCGATGTAATAGCATACAGGGTATGCAGTTAGAAGGGTGATCAGTGTTACAATAAATGATATTTTGACCGACTTAATAAGAAGTGAGACCAGCAAACTTTTTTCAAAAAAATCAATGTATCGCTGAAATGTTGGAGTGAAATCAATCTCCATCATGCTTACTTGCGTAAAAGAACTAAAACTCAGCATTAATGCCATTGGAATAAGCATCACGAGTATTATTAAAAATAATGCAGGAGAAAGTAATGAATATGCTTTTGCATTATCACTCTTAGAATACAAATTTCGCCAAGCTTGAAACATAAGAAAATTTTAATTTATATAAATAATAGATGCAATTTATATTTCTTTTTTGCTTCTATCCGTGAGATTAGCATACCACAAATATAATCTTAAATACCAAAGTCTTAAAAATCCAAATGGGATTTTTGGTGAAAGACCCTGATAGACTTTTGAAATGTTTGTCTCCCCACTATTTGACTCGTAAATCATTTCAGCTAATTTTTTACCACAATAGACAGTTGTATTGTTACCGTTAGCTTGATAGCCGTATGAAAAATATACAGACTTATCTTCTTCTAATGCACCAAATGCCGGAACAAAGTCACGTGTCATAACAACAGTGCCTCTCCAATAATGATCAATATCGACCTTGTCCCAATTTGGAAATACCCCACGAAATTTTTTTGTCATGAATTCTTGCATTCTCTCTGCGCTCTTTTCATCACCGTAGGTGTCACCTCTTGTTCCAAACAACATCCTGTTTGAAGGCATTCTTCTATAGTAATATAAGATCTCTCTGGAGTTGCAGATTGGATTAAGGGTTTTATAGTTTTGTAGTTTAAACTCATCTTCTGACATTTCTCTAGTAACAATTATATTAGATAAAACAGGCATCATTCTATTTGCAAAACTTGGATGGAGAGATTCATCTGTGTATCCATTTGTTGCAACAACAACCTTATTTGCAGTAATCGATCCGCTATCTGTAATTAATTTATGTGAACCGTTTCTTTCCCATTTTTTCACTCTAGAAAAACTATGAAGTTTCGCTCCCACATCCACAGTTGCTGATGCAAAACCGTTCATAAAAGCCATTGGGTTCATTGCAAATCCTGCTTCAGTAAAAACAGCTCCAAATTGTTCTGTTGATTGATGTCCAACTTCATCAAACTCCTCTTTGGGTATCCACTTGGTGTTAATACCAAAATATTTTTTAAGATCGTTGCCCCACTCCTTTAGTTCCTCACTGCTATCAGGGTGATGAGCAACATCTAAATTACCTGTGCCCGTTTTTTCACATTCAATATTATTTTCCGAAATAAGTGAGGATAAAAGTTCAACACCTTCAATTTGAGAAGAAAAAAATTTCTTTGTTTCATCTAAGCCAAACTTTGCAATCAGTTGGTTAACCGATAGTTTTGTTGCAGGCAAACAACAAAAGCCAGCATTCCTTGCACTGCTTGCAAATCCAAAATGCCCTGCCTCAAGTAATCTTACGTCACCGCTATAATTTTTCGCAATGTGATAAGCAGTACTTATTCCAGTAAAACCACCACCTATTACACAAACATCACAGGTTTCATCAGTTGTGAGCTTTGGATATTTGTCTTGTTCTATTTGACTGACTTTTTCCCAATAACTTTTAACTGGCTTATTAACGTCGTAAATATCTTTGTTGTAAAGTTGTTTCATACTCTCTTGCTCAGAGATTATGGTAACTGCATGTTGGTAAAATACCAATTATAAAAGTAAGTTACCGCTGACTCATTTTCAGATAAAACTCCGGGTTTAAAAGACTGAGATAGAAGGCCTTCCTGGTTATTTTCAATTATTGTTGTGTCATGCGCCGTAGTAACATCCCAAATATAGCTTACTTCCTCGGACTTAAAGTCTTTATTCTCCTCAGCTTCCTCGTTTACGAGCCATATGAGTTCCACTTCAGACTCTAGAAGTGAGATGGGTTTAAAAATAAACATGACGCCAAAATCATTTGTGAAATAACAACAGCCAAATGGATTAAAGCTTACTTGGGTTAATCCTCCATCAAAATCTTTAAACTGTCCCATTAGTGAAGAAGCTGGCTTCCCATCTTTGGTTTGTGATAAGTTTCCGTTTCCAATTGGAGTTCTGTCAACATATCTGTTTAAGCCTTTTTTCAATCCTTCTTCTGTTTCAAGATAAACCTCAGACGGAGTTCCATTTTTTTTACATTCCTCGACCCAAGGTTTAATTTTATTTAAATATTCATCAGTCTCTTTTTGAGGCGCAGTACCTATTCCGGCACCCATTGCGACAACCCAGTCTTTGTCCTGTACTGCACAAAGCTCAGGATGTGCTGTTGGACAGTGATAACACTCCTGAAAATTTTCAAGAACTAATTTAAAATTTGCATGAGTTGGATATTTTTTTCTTATCGCAATTTTTGACTTACTCGTCTGATGAAATTCCATCATTTCTTTTAGGGGCTCAATGAATTCATCAAAATTCATCGGTTCGTCTAAAGATAAATTAATAAATACTAATCCTTCATAAATTTTGAGATGACACTCTCTAAGACCCCACTCTTCTTTTTTAAAATCCTCCGGCATAAAGCGTGCAGCTTTAAGCTCACCTTCTGCTGAAAAACTCCAAGCATGATAGGGACATACTAAAAGTTTTTTTGAACCCTCTTCATCTAAACAAATTCTTGATCCTCGATGAGTGCAAACATTATAAAATGCTCTTACTTCATTGTCTCTTCCTCGAATAACTATGATGGACTCCTTTTCGGCATCAAAAACAAAATAATCACCTGGATTAGGAATACGACTGATGTGATCTACCATTAACCACTGTTTGAAATAAATTCGCTTCATTTCTTCGGAAAAAATATTCGAGTCTGTATAAAAGTCTTGGGGTAAGGTTTTACCCTCCTGATAGTTTTTTAGCAGATGGTTAAACTCAAGCATTTATTTAAGATGCAGACCAAAGGCCTTCTTTCTTGATGTCGTCTGTAGCTAACTCAATTCCTTTTCTAAGTATACTTACGAGATCATCTATTTGTTCCTTAGTGATGATCAAAGAAGGAGACATCACACACGTATTAAATAGCGGTCTAACAATTAAACCAAGATTTTGACAATGAGAATTGATGCGAGATGCGATCTCGTATTGTAAATTCAGAGGATCTTTTTTTTCTTTACTGATTACACATTCAACAGCCGCCATTAATCCCTCACCACGTACATCGCCAACAATCGGTAGATCAATTAATTCACTTAATTTAGATTGAAAATAAGGGCCGACTTCTTGTACATGTTCAAGGAGGTTATTTTTTTCAATATAATCAAGTGTTGCAGTTGCTGCTGCCATACTCACTGGGTGACCCGAGTCAGTAAATCCATTTGAAAATATAACTTTTTCTTTATTATCAAGTTGAGACATAAGCTTTTCAGAAATAACAACTGCACCACAAGGTACGTATCCTGAAGTAATCCCTTTTGCTAAAAGGATGATGTCAGGTTCTAGATCAAAATAATTTTCTGAAGCGAATATATGACCTAACCTTCCAAATCCGGTTACTATCTCATCAGAAATATAAATAACATCGTACTTAGTACAAATTTCTCTTGTCTTTTTGTGATATCCTTTAGGAGGAACAATTACCCCACCTGATGCTAGGATTGGCTCTGCAATAAATGCTGCGACCTTATCTTGACCAAGTTCTAAAATTTTATTTTCTAACTCTTTAACTTTTAAATCACAGAATTCTTCATCACTTAAATCATCTGGTTTTTTAAACGGATTTGGTGCAGATAAATGATGGACTAAGTTATCTGCAAAATCAAAGTTGTTTTTATCTCTTTCTTTACCTGAGCATGAAGCCCCTAAAAATGTACTACCGTGATATGCATCATGACGTGAAATAATTTGTTTCTTATCTCTTAACCCACGAACATTATTATAAAACATTACAAATCTTAATGCAGAGTCTACCGCTGAAGATCCTCCGGACGTGAAAAATACTCTTTTAAGATCACCGGGCGCATATTTAACAAGTCTTGAAGCATAGTTATATGCAATCTCAGTGGACTCCGTGAACGGGCTGGCATAGGGCATTTTTGTAATCTGATTATAAACAGCATCAGCAATTTCTTTTACGCCATGTCCTACGTTAACATTCCACATTCCTCCAGGACCATCAATAAGCTGTCTTCCTGTTTGATCGTAAAGATAAATTCCTTTTGACTTATCAATGAATGTCCTGCTGTCTTCACCGCGATACTCAAGATACTGCCATGGGTATAGAATTCTATCGTCGAGAGTATTAAGGAGATCTTTTTTTTCAGGAATCGGAGTTGATTTGGGCATATTTAAGTATAGCCTATATTGAACAGCTGTTCAATAATTGAATTTTAAAAAAACAGCTTATTTTTGGCTATTCATAAAGGTCTGCAGGTACTTTGTTACGTCTTTCAGGGCTAAAAAATTGTCTTTTTACAACCTTACACTTTGCCCATATTTTTCTATATTCCAATTCCTCTGGGTGATAAATTTCTGCAAAAATATTTTCTTTAATCTTAATTCCATATGGACGCTTTAGAGACGCAAGTGCAACGTTTCTTTTCATAGTAGGTGACCACATTGCTGCCGTAACAATGCCTATATCTTCTTTTTTTTCATTATAAATCACAGAGCCTACTGCGGGCTTATCGCCATCTATGTCCAGTCCAACTAAACATCTTTCAGAATTACCTGTCTCTTTTTCTTTCTTTAAAGCGCGTTTGCCTACAAAGTAACTTTCTTTATTGAGATGAACAAGCCAACCCATTCCAATTTCATACGGTGATCGCATTCTCACTGGTCTTAAGGAATCTTCAGCTGCCATAAAATCAGTATTGGTTTGAATAAAGCCAGCTTCAATCCTTGTCATCTCAAGAGCATGCATACCAAAAGGTCTTATCTTTAATTCTTTTCCAGCTTCCATGATACTATCCCACATGTTTTCTGCATTAGCTGGATCAGTCCATAATTCATATCCTAAATCACCTGTGAAGCCTGTTCGTGAGATCAAAACATCATATCCATTAATATTATATTGTTTCATTCCAAATGGTTTTAATAATTCAAGGTCATCTGCTCCGTAGTTTTTTAGTGTTGAACAAGAAGTAGGTCCTTGAATTGCTAATGCAGCCGTTGTGTCTGTTGCATCCTCAAAAGAAACATCAAAACCTTCAGCAGAGTCATGTAGCCAATTATAGATCTTTACTGCACAGCAAAGCATAAATTTTGTATTCGAAAATTTAAATATGGTACCATCGTCCATTACTTTACCATCTTCATTACACCAAATTATGTATGCTACTGTATTGTCTTCCATCTGTGATAAATCTCTTGTTACAAGATAATCAACAAATTTATTAGCATCGCTGCCATTGATCATATATTTGCACATAGGTGTGAGATCCATAACTGAGGTGCCATTTCTAGCAGCAGTATATTCCAACTCAGTTGTTGAGTATTCTGTGGGTACAGTAAAACCGTTCCAGTTATAATATTTATTTGTTCTTGAAGCTAAGCTTGTTCTAGAGTGAAAAGGGGTTTTTTTTAGTGCTGTAAATCTTAAATCTCTATTCATATTTATGCGTCCTCCAAGATAGCTTGAGCTGCATTTTTTCCTGGAATTCCAGTTAAGCCTCCACCCGGATGAGTACCTGCACCACACATATATAGTCCGTCAAGATGGGTTCTATATTGTGATGCCCCAGGAATTGGTCTGAGCATAAAAAGCTGATCGATTTGAATTTCTCCATGATGCCAATGTCCGCCTGAGACATAAAAATTTTTCTCTATGTCGTCGGGAGTAACAATTGTTTTAGTCTCTATACAGCTTTGAATATCAGGTGCATATTTCCCTATTAATTTTATAACGGCATCTACATAGTTATCTTTAATTTTATCCCAACCCTCCTGCACACCGTAGGAAGCATATTGAACTTGAATATCTAGTACAGGATTACTCTGGTCAGAATTTTTTAGTTTCATTTCTAAAATAGGTTCCATAGAAAGTTTATCAAACTTACTTGGATTAAATGCCTCTTCTATATAATCAATTGAAGGAGCAATTACCATTCTACTCTCTAAATCATTTTTATCGCAGTTAATAAATTCAGGTTGTTTATTGAGACTTAATGATAATTTTGCAACTTTTCCTTTTGATCGATGATGTTTGATTCTTCTTTTCACATCAGTGTCTAAATTCTCAGTTCCTAAAAGACAGAAATAAGTCGATCTTGGATCTGCATTAGAAATAATTTTTTTTGCATAAATTTTTTCACCGCTGTGAAGTTCAACTCCTATTGCTTTATCATTTTCGGTAATGCATCTTTTAACCGATGAAGACGTTTTAATTTCAACTTTATTTTTATTACTGATATTTAGCAAAGTATCTACAAAAGCTTTACTGCCACCATCAATTTCATATATTCCCCCAAAGATTGAGTTGTCATGTGTGGCCATGCGATAAAGTAGATTAATTAATGAACCGGGTGATCTTGGGCCCAAGTTAGAACCAAGCACCGCGTCATGGGCGATTAGGCCTTGCAAAAGAGTATTTTCAAAATTGTCTTCCAATTCGTCCGCAATATTAAGCCCTATCATTCTTGCAAACTCATTAAATTTTTTCTTTCCAAGCATTCGAACATTCATGCCTAGTTTGAATAATTTAAAATAATCAGAGAAAGTATTGTTCATGATCCTTGGTGGTGAAGCCATCATGAAAGAACCTAAAGCCTTTGAAAAGGACGACATTTTATCATGAAATTCTACATATCTGTCTGCATCCTTCGAAGAGAAACCAGAAATAACTTTATGGTCAATATGTTGGTTTCCAACTAGGCGAATATGTTGACCAGACTCTGACAGTGCGATAGTTGACTTTGCTTTATACTTTATTGGCAGTCCACCAAGAGAGCTTGATACGCTCAGTGGTATCTGAGGAACGAAGTTAGTTATACTCTCTTCAACAAGTCCCCCGCAATTCTCACGTGCCTCACAAATCAGAACTTTACGGTTTTTTTTTGCGAGAATATTAGCGCAGACAAGACCATTATGGCCTGCACCAATAACTATTACGTCATAATTGTCTGACATTAATAATAATTACCTGTTTGAGGGATATTCATATCAATTAGAACCTCCCTTGCAGCATTCGCTCCTGGTGCACCCATAACTCCACCACCTGGATGAGTTGATGAACTGCACATATACATATTTTTAAGTGGTGTTCTGTACTGTGCATATCCAGGCACAGGTCTATTAAACATGAGTTGATCCATTGTTAATTCGCCTTGAAAGATGTTTCCTTCTGTCAATCCTACTTCATTGTCTAATTCTAATGGAGTACGAACTTCGTAGTGGTTAATTAAATCTTTAAAATTAGGAGAAAACTCAGCAATACAATCAACAATATGTCTTCCAAATTCTTGCTTTCTTTCTTCATTCCATCCGCCGTTTGCAAGATTGAACGGAACATATTGAATAAAGACAGACATATAATGCTTTCCCGGAGCTGCCATTGTTGGATCGCTTTTAGAAGGAATACACATATCTACATAAGGATTTCTTGACCATTCACCTCGTTTCCAATCGTCATAGGCTCCTTCCATTTCTTCAATAGTTTCTGTGAAGTGCATATCACCTCCACCACCTGGATCACCTTCTGGAATACATGGGAATTCAGGAAGGCCGTCTAGGGCAATATTAAGTTTTCCCGATGAGCCTCTAATTTTAAAGTTTTTAACTCTTTCAACAAATTCACCAGGTAAAGAGCTTTCTTCCGTAATTTTTAAGAATGTTCTTTTAACATCTAAGTTAGATACAATTTTTTTTGCGTAATATTCATCACCTTTTTTGGTAGCAACTCCAATCGCACGACCATTTTTAGTAATGACATTAACGACTTCATTGTCTGGTTTTACTTCACCGCCGTGAGCGTTGAGGCAGCCTGTCATTGCTTTTGTAATAGAGCCCATACCTCCTCTTGAATACCCCCACGCTCCAACTGAGCCATCTACTTCTCCCATATAATGGTGCAGTAATACGTAAGCAGAGCCAGGTGAGCAAGGACCAAGAGCAGTTCCGATAATTGCACTTCCAGCTAAGTGTGCTTTTGTAATATCGCTTTCAAAATATTCATCTAAATAGTCTCTGATGCTCATTGTATAAAATCGAATAGTGTCATAAATTTCTTTTTCACCAAGTCCGCCTAACTCGTCTTTAGCAGCAAAATGTTTTGCAAACTCCAGGGCGCCAAATAAATCTTTTGGTTTAAAAGAAGTTAAATCAGGTGGTGTCATTTTTAATAGCGGTTTGATAATTTTGCATTGCCTCAAGACATCACGACTGTACCTTTCATAGGCCTCCGCATCTTTGTGAGAATGTCTTCTGATAGAATTGATCGTCATATCATGATCATGATAGTGGGCATAGTAGTCCCCATTTCTCATCATTGTTGCGCTACCTTCGTAAGGAATAATTTGCAAACCATATTTGTAGAGTTCAAGATCACGCATGATCTCAGGTCTTAGTAAGCTGCAAACATATGAACAGTTAGAATATTTCCATCCAGGATAGAGCTCACGACTAACAGCAGCCCCTCCAATCCATTCATTTTTTTCTAGAACAACAACATCTAGTCCAGCCTTCGCCATATAACTAGCAGCGGTCAAACCATTATGACCCGCACCAATTACGATTACATCGTGTGTATTTTTTGCCATAAAATAAAGAATATTTAGAAATCATGATAATAAAAATTGAATGATTATTCAATACAAAACTATCTTTAATAGTTATCTTTGTGTATTGTTTATTCAATATGATGAAGGCTTTAGTTAATAAAAAATCTTCAGAACAGGCCAGTGAAACTGAGATTTCTGTTAATCATCAAAAGTTGATTGACGCTACGATAGAAACAATTGCAAAAAGAGGCCTAGCGGATACGACGATTGCTCATGTAGCAAAAAGAGCTAAAGTTTCTCAAGGTTACGCAAACTTTAGATTTAAGTCGAAAGATAATTTATTAATAAGTTCGCTGCAGTATTTATCTGATGAATACAAAAAATCATGGCAAAAGATTTTTGAGGAAAAGAACATAGATCCAATTGATAGAATAATTCGTATAATTCAAAATGATTTCAGTTCAAAAATTGCCAACAGAAATAAAATTTCAGTATGGATTGCGTTTTATAGTGAGGTGAAATTTAGACCTTCTTATTTAGCGATTTGTCAAAGACAAGATGAAATTTATTCTCAACAAATGGAAAAGTTAGTAAGTGAAATTAATAAAATTGCCAATCAAAAGGAATTTACTCCAAAAGAAGTAAGTGAAACCTATCATTCCATGGTTGATGGTTTGTGGCAGCGAATATTGTTTGATCCAAAAATATACACAAATGAATTTTGTAAAAATTTAGTGCTCAAATATTTTAAAAGCATCTATGTTAATGAAGATAGGTTTGCATGAACACTACAGTTCAGAATCTTTTAGGAACAAATTACAAGACATATATTGTCCTATTTCTTTGCGCATTAATTATTGGTATTAAGCTTGGTACTTTAATTCCTCTACTTGCACTTATTTTAGAAGCACGAGGATATAGCAATACTGAAATTGGCCTCAATGTAGTAGCACAACCTCTTGCTGTAATATTATTTGTAAGAATAACACCAATAATTATTCACAAGATAGGTTTAGCGAAATCAATTATCATTGCTCAAATATTTACAATAATTCTTTATTTTACTTTTCCAATTTTTGATAGTTTGACAGCTTGGTTTGTTATCAGATTCATAATTGGTTTTGCTGGAGCGCTTGCTTGGAATGCATTTGACACATGGATGCTGTCAATGGCTGATGATACAAATCGCGGCAAAATAGTAACGATTTATAACACAGTATTTGTAATCGGTTTTGCAAGTGGCCCGATGGTATTGTCCCTAACCGGAATTGAAGGCTGGTTACCTTTTATTGTTATTTCTTCTCTTTCTTTTATCGCCATTTTACCGCTTATTATGCTTGAGATTGAAGACCCGAAATTACCTGATAAAAAGTCTCTTCCAGTATTTGCGGCTATCATTGCAGCTCCAACTATTTTTGGCGCAGCTATTTTATGCGGTTTAGATGATGTAATGTTTGTATCTTTCTTTCCCATTTTCATGATTAAGAACCAATTTACTCAAGAGATTGCATTGCAATATGTAACTATTACTCTTGTAGGAGGTGTGATGTGCCAACCCTTGATTGGTGTATTGCTGGACAAATTTAATAAAAGACTGCTATTGAATATAGCGGTTTTAATTACGTTCTTTTGTCCAATTCTATTCGCTATCTATCTAGATAATTTTTATGTAATGGCAGCGAGCTGTTTTATATGGGGTGGCGCTGCTAGTGGACTTTTTGCAATTTCACTCACTATGCTTGGTGAGAGGTATAGCGCATCTCAAGTTGCAGGTGCTACAGCAATTCTTGTGATGGTCTTTGAGGTTGGCTCGCTTATTGGTCCTTTAATTGGAGGAAGAGTCATGGATGCAGTTGGACCAATGGGCTTTATCTATACAGTTACATCTTTTACTTTTATTTTCTTAGTGATATCAATATATCGAACGATTTGGAGATAAAGTATATGTCAGAAGATTTACAAATAAAAATTGCTCAACCAGATGATTTCGAAAAAATTGGTGAGATCTTTGATTTATATCGGCAGTTTTATAAAAAGGAGTCAAATGTAGCAGCCTGTAAAAACTATATTAAGGAACGCCTCAGTAATAAAGAGGCACAAATATTTTATATTGAAAATGAAAAAGAATGTATGGGCATGACCCAGTTGTACACAACTTTTGACTCACTGGAGTTGAGTAAAAAAATAATACTCTACGACTTGTATGTGAGATCTGAATATAGAAATAAAGGTATTGGACGTATGCTGATGAATGCTGCAAAAAGTTTTGCTGAAGAAAAAGGTGTAACGAGTGTTGAGTTGTCGACTGCTATAACAAATAAAAATGCTCAAAGTCTCTATGAGTCATTAAACTATCAACGAGATACCGAATACTACGATTACTATCTACAGATTAAGTAAGTTTTATTTTGAAATATGATCTAGTGTTTGGTCCAGCGAGGTTTTTAGCTTTTCACAAAGTTCATCCACGTGGTTATTATTGAATATAAGAGGTGGACAGAAAATCATGCCATCTCTTACAGCTCGCATTACTAAACCGTTTTCGATACAATAGTCCCTACAAATCGTTCCAACTGTGCCAGTGTCTTCAAACATTTCTCTAGTTTCTTTATCTTTCACCAATTCTACAGCTCCAATAAAGCTCTTCATTCTAACTTCACCAACTAAAGGGTGCTTTTCAATTTCGCGCATTTGCTGTTCCAGATAAACTGAGACATTTCGTGATTGTTCAATCAGATTTTCTTCTTTGATAATTTTAAGATTTTCAAGGCTCACCGCACAAGCTACTGGGTGGCCAGAATAAGTATAACCATGGTAGAATTCACCACCTTCATTGATTAAAGTTTCACAAACTCTGTCACAAATCATGATTCCAGACAGTGGGATATATCCTGAGGTAATTCCCTTGGCCATAGTAATAATGTCAGGTTTAATATTATAAGTATCTGATCCAAACCAGTTTCCAGTTCTACCGAATCCACAAATGACTTCATCAACAACAAGAAGAATGTCATATTTTTTACAAATTTCTTGAACTCTTGGCCAATAGGTATCAGGTGGAATGATAACTCCTCCAGCTCCTTGAATTGGTTCTCCTATAAACGCCGCAATATTATCTGGACCAATTTCATTTATTTTTTCTTCAATTTTATTAGCTGCATGAATACCAAAGTCATCATGAGACATATCGCTTCCATACTTGTACCAATAAGGGGGCAACACATGTTCAAAACCAGGCATCATATCCCCTTGAGAATGCATCGCTGTCATACCGCCCAAACTCATTCCAGTCATCGTACTTCCGTGATAAGCATATTCTCTACTAATAAATGTTTTTTTATTTGGCTTACCTTTTAAATCCCAATATCTCCTTACCATTCTTACAACAGTATCGTTGGCTTCAGAGCCACTTGAAGAAAAGAATGCATGATTTAAATCGTGAGGACTAATTTCAGCTAACTCTTTAGCAAGTTCAATTGACGGCGGTGTCGCTGTTTTAAAAAAAGAATTATAATAAGGTAACTCTTGCATTTGCTTATAAGCAACGTCTGCAAGATTCTTTCTTCCATAACCTACATTTACACACCACAAGCCAGACATGGCATCAAGCAACTGTTTATCATCAGATGTAGTAAGGTGAACACCATCTGCTTTTGTAACGATGATACTGCCTTCTTTTGCAAGCGACTTGTAATCAGTAAAAGGATGCAGATGATGAGCTGTATCGATTTCCTGCCATTGCTTTGTTGTACGATTTAGATAAGCCATAATTATTTAAAAGCCTGTATACCTGTTAAGTTTCTTCCCATAATTAAAGTATGCACATCGTGTGTACCTTCATATGTCTTTACGGTTTCCAAATTTACCATATGTCTCATTACATGATACTCATCTGAAATACCGTTGCCACCAAGAATATCTCTTGCACTCCTACAAATATCTAAACTTTTTCCAACATTATTTCTTTTTATGAGGCTTACCATATTGCTGTCTGACTGATCTTCATCCATCAGACGCCCAACTCTAAGTGCAGCCTGTAGACCTAAAGCAATTTCTGTTTGCATATCAACTAATTTAGACTGAACAAGCTGAGTACCAGCAATAGGTTTTCCAAACATCATTCTATCTAATGCGTATTGTCTAGCTGTTGCAAAACAAAACTCTGCTGCTCCTAGAGCGCCCCATGAAATTCCGTATCTTGCACTATTTAAGCATTGAAAGGGTCCGCCCAAACCTGATGCTTTTGGTAAAACTTTATCTTCTGAGCAAAAAACATTTTCCATAACAACTTGCCCCGTTGCTGAAGCGCGTAAAGATAATTTACCTTCAATTTTGGGGGTTGATAGTCCTTTGGACTCTCTGTCCACAATAAATCCTCTGATTACATTATCTTCATCCTTGGCCCAAACAATAATTACATCTGCATAGGGTGCATTACTGATCCATGTCTTGGTACCAGTCAATTCGTAACCCCCTTTGACTTTTATCGCTTTGGTTTTCATTGCGCCAGGATCACTACCAGCATCAGGCTCTGTCAGACCAAAGCTTCCAATGATTTCACCCTTTGCAAGTCTTGGTAAATATTCTTCTTTTTGTGCTTCAGTACCAAATTGATAAATAGGAAACATGACTAGGCTTGTTTGAACCGACATGATAGATCGGTATGCACTGTCAATGTTTTCAATTTCCCGAGCAATAAGCCCATAAGAGACATAATTCGTGCCCGCACATCCATATCCATGTAAATAAGAGCCTAGAATTCCAAGCTCGCCCATTTCACTGAAAATCTCCCTACTAAAATTTTCATTTCTGTTGTCATCTATGATCCTAGGTAAAAGTTTTTCCTGACAATAAGATCTCACTGACGACTTTAAAATTTTCTCTTCACTTGAAAGTTGATCGTCGATGACTAGGATGTCATCCCACGCAGACATTGCCTTATGTTGTGATTGTTTATCTTGAATATTTATAACCATTAAAGTTGTTATATGATATTATCCTGATATTAGTAAACTAATTTTTTTATGGATACTCAAAATAAGCCACTTATTGCTGTATTTGCCGACGTAATTGAAAAAGCAGAATTGCATCGGACATATCATGCGTCAGGAACAAACTACATAAAAGCTGTGGCTGAAGCTACAAGCTGTATACCTGTCATTTTGCCAGCCCTTGGTTCAACAATTGACTACAGAAACACTCTTAGAAAATTTGATGGGGTAATGCTAACGGGTAGTCTCTCAAACGTTTATCCTGAATTTTATAATAAAGACAAAATAGTTGAGCCATTAGACATAGATCGAGATAAGACTGTTCTTCCTATGATTGATTTCATATTTAAAAATGAAATTCCTATGCTAGCTATTTGTAGGGGCTTTCAGGAAGTTAACGTTGCAATGGGAGGCTCTCTTCATGCGGATATTCATGATGTACCAGGAAGAATGGATCACCGATGCCCAGAGTCTGATGACCCAGAAGTACAGTTTTCAAAACAGCATGAAGTTTATTTAACTGAAAATGGAAAATTTGAAAAGTTGGCCGGCACGCCAACTATTGAGGTAAATTCACTTCATACTCAAGGAATAGATAAAATAGCAAATGATCTTGTTATTGAAGGTGTTGCTAAAGACGAAACAGTAGAAGCTATCAGTTTATCAAATTACAGCGGATACTTTTATGGTGTTCAATGGCATCCAGAATATTCAGCAACTACAGATGATTTTTCAAAAAAATTATTTGCTAGCTTCAGCAAATCAGTTGAAGAAAACAGTCTGAGTAAAATTAGATAAAAAAATTACTGTACACTACTGTCCCAATTGTAAGAGTCGCAAGAACAGTAACTATAATTTGTCTAATTAGATTTTTATTACTCAAAAATTTAAATATTAAACTTCCGGACCAACACCATATAGAATGTGAAATTGATTGTATGAAAAAAAAGGTTCCTGCTACAATAATAACTTCTAATGCCCAACTTGAAGAAGTGTATGTATTACCAAAGGAAGTGAATTGTGTATAAGCGGCGATTACCATTGCCCAGCCTTTAGGATTTAATGGATGAACTATTAAACCGTTTAAGAAATTAGGTGCGTTTTCAATTTGATTACTTTCTGTTGATTGCAAACTTAAAAAAAGTATTTTCCACGAAAGCCAGCATATATAGGCTGTGCCAATTACTTTAATAATATTAATCAATATCGGATTTGAGTTCAAAATAGTTAAAAATCCAATTCCTAAACCAATTGTTAAAAATAATTTTCCACAAGTTACACCTATTACAAAGGGTACTGACTTATAAAATCCATGTTGCGCTCCAGCACTCATAAGTAATAAGTTTGCGGGGCCAGGCGTAATAACCATAATGGTCGCAAAAATGAATAATGCAGAATAAAGTGACAGTGTCATTTTCTTCTAGCTTGAGCAATTTTTGAAGCTGATTTCATAGCTGCTATTAAGCTATTAGGTGATGCAATAAATTTCTTTGCAATATCAAGTCCGGTTCCATGGTCAGGGCTCGTTCTTACAAACGAAAGTCCAGCAGTAAAGTTGACCGTCTCATCAAAGCTTATCATCTTGACGGGTATCAAAGCTTGGTCATGAAACATGCAAATAAAAATATCATATTTATTTTGATTATTTTTTATAAATGCTGAGTCAGCAGGCAAGGGTCCCTCAACGGATATTTTCTTTTTTTTACAATAATTGATAGCAGGTATAATTTTTACTTTTTCATCATCACCAATAAGTCCACCGTCACCCGCATGTGGGTTAAGTGCTGTAACAGCTATACGAGGTTTTTTGATTTTAAAATCATTCCTCAAACTTATATTGGCATTAATGATAGCTTTGATGATATTTTTTTTATTTATTTTGCTAGAAACTTTTTTTACTGCAATATGAGTTGTCAGGGGAATAGTTTTCATATTTTTATTCATCATCACCATTAATTGGTCATTTGTTCTATCTTTTTTAGCAAGGTACTCTGTATGACCTCTGAAATTTTTAACTTTTTTTCCAATTACATCTTTATTAATTGGGTTCGTTACAATTGCTGCAACCTCTCCATTTTTTGCTAGTTTAACTGCAAGATCAATTGATTTTAAAATAGACTTAGTATTAGATAAATTTTTTTTTCCTAATTGTGTGCTTTTACTAATTTTTATTGGCAAAACCGCTAAATAGTTCTTAGGTAATTTTTTTACTTCTGAAGGGCTATTTATTTTTCTAACCTTTAAGTTAGATTTCATTTTTTTTATGATTTTTTTTACAAAATCTGGGTCATGTATAATAAAAAAATTTGGTTTTTTTATTTTTTTTATTTTTGCTCTGATTGCAATTTCAGTACCAACGCCAGACGGATCACCCATCGTTACGGCTATAATATTTGAATTCTTACTCATTAAAATATTCCTAGAAATTTCTTTTGAAACTTGTGCTCACAATTATCTAACTGGTTTTTATACTTATCTGAACGAATTTTTACTTTTTTTGCAACATCAATTAGCCAACTTTGACTTTGGTATGATTTTTTTTTGAAACCACCATGGCCCTCGTGATAAGCCAAATACTGATTGTATGCATCACTTTTATTAATGCCATTGATTTGATGAGATTTATTTATGTACCAACCCGTAAAATCAATTGCGTCGGCAAAATTTACTCTTGATGCAAGGGGTTTATTGTTTTCATCGCGGTACCAATCCCAAGTTGCATCTATTGCCTGTGTATAACCAAACGCACTTGATTTTCTTGTCCAAGGAATGACACCTAACAATTTAGTTCTCTCAGGTTTAACCCTATTTTGAAAAGCAGACTCTTGTCTTAAAATTGACATTTGAACATGAATTGGTGCGCCCCATTTTTCAGAGGAATTATTGGCTAGTCTATACCATGAAGATTTTTGTTCGAAAATAGAACAGATATTTTCCTGCTGAGAAGGAGGTTTACTGGCACATCCATAAAAAACTAAAAAACTAAAAAACAAAAGAGTAAATAATCTCATTTTTTATTCATTTACTTTGAAAGTTTAAAATAATACCTTTCTCAAACACTAAATGAAACAAATAAATCAACCAAGTATTATTAGTTGGCTACTACTCTTTTCACTTGCTATCATATGGGGCGTAAATTTTTTATTTATAAAAATTGCTGTTATAGACGTTGGTCCCATAACTAATGTGTTTTGTCGTCTTTTTATGGCGTCCATTATTTTATACGTTTGTATGAAGTATACTGGAAATAAAATCATTCTTACTCGTACATATCTGACATTTTATATTGCTATAGGAGCATTGGGTTCAGCAATTCCATTTTATTTAATATCAGACGCGGAGAGAATTATTGATGCTGGTATTGCTGGAGTTTTGATGAGCCCTATGCCTCTTATAACTCTTGCTTTGTCAGCCATAATTTTAAAGGATCAAAACATAAATATAATTAAAGTACTTAGTTTTATCTTAGCGGCATTGGGATTAGTTGTGCTTTTTGGTTTTGAGAATCTATCTAAATTAGGCGGAAACAATAGAGTTGAATTTTTTAGTCAGATTTTTGTATTGCTAGCTGCGATTTGCTATGGTGTAAATTCTATTGTTTCAAAATTAGTACCAAAAATAAATTTTATTTCTTTAGCAACAGGAACAACTATGGCAAGCACAATAATTATCAGTCCATTTGCTTTTTTTTATGAGCCATTCTGGCTAGAGAGTTTCACCAGCTCTTCAACTATAGCAATTGTTATTCAGGGCTTATTTGCAACAGCAATTGCTAATTTATTATTTTTTAAAATTATTGAGCTTCAAGGACCAGTATTTTTATCTTTAATTAATTTTATGATACCTCTCATCGCCTATTTTTCAGGAGTTTTATTTCTAAACGAAATAATCAGAGTGAATGTACTAGTTTCTCTCGCTATGATACTATTTGCACTTTACCTCAATCATGTATCTTCAAAGTAAGTGCAAGAGGTTTAAAAATAGGAAATTTATTAATTATTTAAATGTTAAGCATTAATCAATTATCGGTAAATTTTGGTGGTATTAAAGCGGTCGATAATGCAACTATGGATGTTGAAAAAGGCAAAATTACTGGCTTAATTGGCCCAAATGGAGCAGGCAAAACCACACTTTTCAATATCATTGCAGGTAATATTGCTCCAACAAATGGTACTGTATTTCTTGATGAAAAGAACATCACAGGACTTCAATCGCATGAGCTATTTGATCAAGGAGTGCTGAGAACTTTTCAATTAGCACATGAATTTTCAAATATGACCGTACTTGAAAATTTAATGGTGGTTCCTGGATCTCAATCAGGAGAGAAAATTCTTAATACATGGTTTAAAAGAAAAGTTATTGAAGAAGAAGAGTCTATTATCAAAGAGAAAGCAATTGAAGTCGTAAATTTCCTTAAGCTAGAACATTTAATGTTTGAGTTAGCTGGTAATTTGTCTGGTGGACAAAAAAAATTACTTGAACTTGGTCGAACTATGATGGTTGATGCCAAAATAGTATTGCTGGATGAAGTTGGTGCGGGTGTAAACAGGACCTTGTTGAATGATATATCGGATACGATTAAAAAATTGAATACTGAAAAAAATTATACTTTTTTTATGATTGAACATGACATGAATTTTTTAAGTCAACTCTGCGACAAAGTAATTGTTATGACCGAAGGATCTGTTCTCGTAGAGGGTAATATTGATGAAATCAAAAAAAATGAAAAAGTAATAGAAGCCTATTTGGGAAGAGACGATATCAAATGAGTAAATTTTTAAGTTGCACTAATATGACAGGGGGTTATGGCGGTGAAGATATTATTCATGCATGCGATATTGAAGTAGATAAAAATCAAATTGTTGTAATTGTGGGTCCAAATGGCGCTGGTAAATCAACGGCAATGAAAGCAATGCTTGGTATGATTTCTCTTAAGGAAGGTAGTTTGATGTTAGATGGTTTAGATATTTCAAAATTAACGCCTCAAGATCGGGTAGCAGCTGGGATTGCGTTTGTACCACAAACAATGAACATCTTCAGTGAGCTTACAGTAGAAGAAAATTTAGAAATGGGAGCCTTTCTTAGGGAAGATAATGTTCAAGAAACAATTGAGGAGCTTTATAATTTATTTCCAGCAATGAAAGACAAAAGAAATCAGCTTGCAGGTGAATTATCAGGTGGACAAAGACAACAAGTTGCAGTTAGTCGCGCATTAATGACAAGACCTAAGGTTCTCATGCTCGATGAGCCAACAGCTGGTGTTTCACCAATCGTTATGAAGGAAATTTTTGAGAGAATCATAACTATTAAAAACTCAGGTGTTGCAATCGTCATTGTCGAGCAAAATGCTAAACAAGCACTAAATATAGCAGATTTTGGTTATGTTTTGGTCGGGGGAGAAAACAAATTTAGTGGCGA
Source organism: uncultured Pelagibacteraceae bacterium (assembly GCA_902565955.1). Classification (GTDB taxonomy): domain Bacteria; phylum Pseudomonadota; class Alphaproteobacteria; order Pelagibacterales; family AG-422-B15; genus CACNXQ01. Next base: position 34,235 of record CACFGR010000005.1, read on the forward strand.
AGGACAAGAGCTTTTAAATAACGAAGAAGTAAGAAAAAGTTTCTTGGGAGGATAAATTGGAAAATTTTGAATTTATTAATGCGATAGTCCTGTTGTCAAATTTTGTAATTGTTCCAGCTTTGTCATATGGAAGTCAGCTTGCGTTAGCCACATTAAGTTTAACAATTATTTATGGCGTATTAAGATTTTCAAACTTTGCTCAAGCTGATTGGATGTCATTTGGAACGATGGCTACTATTTTATTTACTTGGTTATTTCAAAGTATAGGCATCACTGCTGGAATTCTTCCTACTGCATTACTTGCTCTACCTTTTGCTATTATAGTAACAGCTTTGTTTTGTCTTTTAATTGACCGATCAGTTTACAGTTTTTATCGTAAACAAAAAAGCCAACCTATAGTACTCATGATCGTTTCTGTAGGAGTTATGTTTATTCTGCAAGCAGTAGTCAGATTTATTATAGGACCAAATGATAGAAAGTTTTTTGATGGTGAAAAGTACATAGTACACGCCTTGGATTTTAAAAATTACTTTGGATTAGAGGAAGGATTAACAATTAAATCAACTCAATTAATCACAGTCATTGTAGCTTTAATTGCAATGATAAGTTTATTTTATTTCTTACAGAAGACTAAACTGGGCAAGTCAATGAGAGCATACTCAAATAATGAAGACCTGGCACTATTATCAGGAATTAATCCTGAAAAGATAGTGATTGTTACCTGGGTTATATCTTCAATCTTAATTACTACTGCTGGGGTTCTCTATGGGCTAGATAAGAGCTTTAAACCATTTACATATTTTAATTTGCTGTTACCAATGTTTGCGGCTGCAATTGTAGGTGGAATAGGGTCACCAATTGGTGCAGTAATTGGAGGCTATGTCATTGCATTCTCTGAAATTACTTTAACCTATGCTTATAAGAAATTCTTTGTGTATCTTCTTCCAGAAAATTTAGAGCCTTCAGGATTAATGCAAGTTCTCTCGACAGATTATAAGTTTGCTATTTCTTTCATTATTTTGGTGATTGTACTGATTGTCAGACCAACAGGAATTGTGAGGGGTAAAATAATATGAGCGAAGACTTAAGAGCACCAGTTGCATTCACTGTAATGGCAGTTTTGCTTGCAATTGTGGGCTTTACTCAGTCCTGGTCTGTGTCTCTCAGTGTTATTAATCTCTGCATTATTTCATCAATAATGGCGATTGGTGTCAATTTGCAATGGGGGTATGGAGGTTTGTTTAATGCAGGAGTAATGGGTTTTACTGCGCTTGGAGGCTTAACAGCAGTATTGGTTTCACACGATCCAATTTACGAAGCATGGGATAAAGCGGGCATCGGAATTGTAATTAGTGCAATAATTTTTGTTTTATCAATTACTGCTCTCTTATTTGTATTTAGAAATATTGAAAATAAACAAATAAGAAACACTCTTATAATCTTAATAATTGTTTTTGGTTTTATTGGAATTAATAATTTTTATGGGCCTTCAATAGATATTATCGAGTCGATTAATCCTGCTAAAACAGGTTTTCTTGGAGGTTTGGGGTTGCCAATTATTTTCTCTTGGCTGATTGCTGCAGTAATTGCCGGACTTGTTGCATGGGTAATAGGAAAAATTACTCTCCGATTACGGTCAGACTATTTAGCTATCGCAACTCTTGGGATTTCTGAAATTGTAATCGCAGTAGTAAAACATGAAGATTGGTTATCTCGAGGAGTTAAAAACGTTTCAGGTTTAGATCGACCTGTTCCATATGAAATTGAACTTCAACAATCTGAATGGTTCCTTAATCTAGTTGAGAGAATAAACTTTTCAAAACTAGAAGCTATGCAATCTCTTTCATCAAGACAAGATTTGCTGAACGATCTTGTTATTGATAGTTCAGGAATATTTGTAAAACTCTGTTATGCAGGATTATTTTTTTCTGTTCTTTTGTTAATCTTCTATCTAAGTCAACTTGCTTTAAACTCACCATGGGGAAGAATGTTAAGAGCCATAAGAGATAACGAAGAAGCAGCTAGTGCAATGGGTAAAAATATCTTTGCACAACATTTACAAATTTTTATTATTGGCTCAGCTATAATTGGAATAGCGGGAGCGATGCTCACTACCTTAGATGGCCAATTTACACCCGGGTCTTATCGTCCATTAAGATTTACATTTATTATATGGCTAATGGTTATCATTGGTGGATCGGGTAATAACTTAGGATCAATTTTTGGAGGATTCTTTATTTGGTTTATTTGGATTGAAGCGGAACCATTGTCCATTGGTTTCATGAACATGTTGGCTGGTGGGCTCGAATACGACAATCCTCTCAGGATGCATCTATTGGGAAGCGCAGCACATCTTAGATTATTTATAATGGGGTTATTACTTTTATTGGCGCTGAGGTTTATGCCAAGAGGAGTAATACCTGAGAAAATCCAAAAAAAATAGGGGCCAAAATCGGCCCCTATTAATTAAAATGTTAAGATCTTAACGAACTGTGACTGTATTAAATTTACCGTTACCTATTTCAAGCTCTTTATAAGAACCAGAAGCTTCACCAACATCAGAGAACTCAACATTTGTTGCGCCTTGATAGTTAACTTGGCCTCCATCTTTTAAAATTTGTAATGCTTTGTCTAATTCACCTGGAAAAATTTCAGTTCCAGGAGCGTTTGCAACTCCCATTACATTTTGAGCGATTGAAGATCTGTCTGCAGAATTACCTGCTTGTATTGCAAGCAATATTAAAGCAGCTGCATCGTAGGACTCTGGTTCGAATGGTCCATCACCTGGGATGCCATTTGAAGATGCAATTGATTTAAACATGTTTGCTCCTTCTGACTCAGATCCTGGCAAAGTTCCAAAAGTTCCTGTCAAATCACCATCTACATTTTCAATCAGACTGTCGCCAATCATTCCATCGGCAAGAATAAATCTTGAAAATGCTCCAGTCTCCATTGAGTTCTGAATGATTCCTCGACCACCTTGGTCTACGTAACCAAGGACAGCAACTTCTGAGGCACCTGAAGCTGATAGTGTTGATACTTCTGCTGAGTAATCACCTTTGCCATCTTCATGAGGTACTTCAGTAGTAACAGATCCACCCATCGCTTTAAATGCATTTACAAAACTATCGGACAGTCCTTTACCGTAGTCATTATTAGTATAAGTAACAGCAACTTCGTTGATACCTCTATCCATAACTACTTGAGCCAATACTTGCCCTTGTCTTGCATCTGATGGTGCGGTTCTAAAGAAGTAACCTTTGTCATCAATGTCCGTTAGTGCCGGCGAAGTAGCTGATGGGGAAATCATTGTTACCCCATTAGGCACTGCTACATTATTTGCTATTGCAGTTGTAACTCCTGAGCAATCCGCTCCCATTATTGCTGCAACATTATCTGATGTTACGAGTCTTTCGGCCGCTGAAGTCGCCGCACCAGCATCAACACATGTTGAGTCAGCACGAACAGAACTTACTGTTGCTCCGCCTAAAAGCAATCCAGAGTCACTTGCCTCTTTCATCGCAAGTTCAGCGGAACTG
>CACFGR010000006.1 GCA_902565955.1 uncultured Pelagibacteraceae bacterium
AAATAGCAAAATAAATTATTGGCATACCAGCGTGAAAACCTAAATATAAATCACTGACCAACATTGCTAGAATTGGAATACAATATGCCAATACTTTTTTATCAAACACGGCACCTGCAAAAAAAGCCATTCCTAATATTGGCGTGAAATTAGGAGGATGAGGCAGGACCCTGCTTAATGCCAATACAAATACTATTGAAATACCAAAAATAATTTTTTTATTGATTTGCATTTATTAATTTATATCTCCTCTATATCAAAAAGTATATCCAAAATTAAAAAATAAATTTCGATCTGGCAATGGATATACATTGGATAATCCGTAATGTGCGTCATTATGAAAAGTACTTGAAACTGCATAATCGTAAGCCGCTTCATCAAATAAATTGTTTACGCCAAAATTTAGAGTGTAGTTTTTATCAACAAAACTAAAGTACGAATTTACAATATAATAATTTGGTATCTGTGGCTCGATATTTTCTTCATCATTCGAAACATATTTTTTATCTAAATAATTCAATTCTAAATCAAGAGTTAAATTATTTCTCACTTCTGTTTCATAAGCTAAACTAAATTGAATTGGCGAAATAAGTGGTACAGATTTACCTCTTAAATTTAATGTATCAACTCCGCTTAAGAGATTTTGCCACGTATTAGGTGCAAATGATTCTCCATAAGTGCTTACTCCCGGCGTAAGTGTTCCAGAAGTAAACTCTGCAACAGTATAACTAAAAGATCCCCTTAACTTATTAGATTGATCAAGACTATATCCAAAATCAATATCAAAGCCCTTACGCTCAATCGGATCTACATTTGTATTTATTAAATTTCTATATTGTATTTCATTTGTTGTATCGATCGAATAATAACTAACATCTAAATTAAGTTTATCTCTGAAATATCTGACTCCAATATCATAACCTTCAGACTCTTGAGGTTTTAGATCAAAGGTTGTCTTAGGGCTCGAAGAGGCAACTCTTTCATCAATATTAGGAATTCGAAAAGACTCGGCATAACTTGCATACAAAGAAAGGTCTCTATTTAATTTTTTTTCAAAACCAACATTGAATGCCTGATTGCTCGTCGTATCGTTATGAGTTATCATATCATAAATTACTGGAAAAATTCCATACTCACCATAATCAACGTCAGCAAAACCAGGAGCTGATTTATCGATGTCATCACGAGCTCCAAACATACTTTTTTCATCTCTATACCCTAATGAAATTGTAAGGTCACTTTCATTTACATACGTGGTATTTTGAAAATATAATGATCTGACCTTAAGATTGGCAAAAATTTGTTGTCCCATTGCCTCATCCTCTTTTCTATGTTTTGTTGAATCATAAAAAGAATGTGCATAGTCATACCCTATGCTTAAGATATTAGAGTGAGTTTCATTAACTTGCTTTGTCTCGTATCTAGAATTAAAATTATTTCCGTCGATTGTTGTTACAGTATATCTATCACCGTTATCTGGAGTAGACGCTGTATTTGCATTTGCTCCAAAAAAAGATTTATCCGTTTTATCTCTGTATCCTGCGTTAATAAAAATTTTATTAAAATCATTTACAGGAATAATAACACTGGCATTAATGGAGTCCATTTCAGTATTAGCGTAATCTACTCGTCTTTCTGTATTACATGAGTCTCCATTTTCTAGTGTGCTTCCACCTATATTTCTTGCTGTCTTGCTGTCCTCGTAGCGGTTACAAATATGGTAATTATAAACTTCACCCCCTTTGATTCTTCCACCTGGGAGATCTTTTTCATTTCCCACCGACATCACGTCAAGATTTAGAGTTATGTCTCCAACTTTATGCTTCATATTTAATAAAATATTACTTTCATCAAAATCCGATGCATCTCGGTAGTTACTGTTTGAAGTTTGAGATCCAAAAAGACCAGCAGAACTCTGATCGTTTATTTTAGTAAACAATGATATATTCGCACTTTTATTGCCATATGAACCAATTGAGGTTTTAAGAGAATTAATTATATCCTTATTGTTTGTAACGATGTTAATTGCGCCTCCGACTGCACCTGAACCATACAATGTCGCAGCTGATCCTCCTCGTATAATCTCTATTCTTTCAATGCTGTCTGTAGGTATATGAGAGTTTATGGTCGACATATCAACGTCATTGAGGCGTCTACCATTAATTAGAATCAGAGTATTTGATTTCGCTGTTTCTCCAAAACCTCGCATATCTAATGTGGTGTATACTCCGTCATATCCAGCTGCCGTTGTTCTCGTAGAAATACCTGAATAGCTTTCTATTATTTTTGGCAAGGATTTATTTTGATATAATTTGAGTTCTTCTTTTGAAATTATAGTGATATTTGATCCAGCTAAGCCAGATGAAAGTCGAGTATACTCTTCACTACTAGGGTTAATAAGAATTTCCGGCGTTTCAGCACTTATATTAGTAATAAAAGTTACAAATATAATTATTGAGAATAAAAGTCCTTTAGCCATTTTTGCCTCCAGTTAGAAGTCACCGCAAACAAAATGTCCAAATGATTATCCCGATCACTTGTGGATGACTATGTTTTGTTGGTAGGTCTCCTGACTTCTCCATCAATACTTAAGTACACCTTCCCGATTGATCAGTGGTATCTGTACTTAAATTCCAGAGTTACAGTTGCGGGTACAGTTAAGGCTTTAAACCTTATTCCCTGTTATTCACTTTACGTGAACCAACATTGAAACTATTGTATATTCGATATTACATAGCAAGAAAAAAATGGAAATTTTTGAAGATCAAAAACCTCTTTCTATTGATTTTAACGAAAGTTTAGATAAAGCTCAAATATCTTCAAACGGATTTAGAGAATATGATGCACGATGGCTTTATCCAGAGGAGATAAATAAAAAAGGATTGGAAATATTTGGTTACAGCCTTGGAAAATATATAAGTAATTTTAAAGGCCAAGGCTCTTCAATCGTCATTGGTCAAGACTATAGATCCTACAGCAGTGAGGTAAAATATCATTTAGCAAAAGGTTTATTGACAAGCGGTCTTAAAGTAATCGATGTTGGTTTAGCTTTATCTCCAATGGTATACTTTGCCCAACACCACTTAGATACCGATAGTCTTGCCATGGTAACTGCAAGCCATAATGAAAATGGTTGGACTGGAATAAAATGTGGAATAGAGAAATCACTTACTTTTGGCCCTGAAGATATAGAAGAAATAAAGACTATTACTAAAAATAGTCATGATTTTATTGCGTCAAATAATGGTAGTTACGAATTTAAAAAAGGTATTCGTGATGCGTATTTAAAATATCTCAAGGGCACGCAATCAGTAAAAAGAAACTTAAAAATTGTTTTAGCATGTGGCAATGGAACAGCCGGTGCATTTGCTCCTGATTTGTTTAGGAGCCTTGGATGTGAAGTAATTGAACTGCATTGCAATTTAGATTTCAGATTTCCTAACTATAATCCTAATCCAGAAGATCTGATAATGCTTAATGATCTTGCAAAAAGTGTAAAAGATAATAATGCAGATGTAGGATTTGCTTTTGATGGTGACGGTGATCGTCTTGGAGTTGTGGATAATGAAGGTAATGAAATATTTTCTGACAAAATCGGATTAATGCTGGCAGAATATTTGTCTGAAAAATATTCAGGTTCAAAATTTGTTATCGATGTAAAATCGACTGGTTTATTTTTCAATAATGAAATTTTGGAAAAAAATAGTTGTACTGTTGATATGTGGAAAACTGGTCACTCACATATGAAAAGGCGGGTTAATGAAATAAATGCTTTATGTGGTTTTGAAAAAAGTGGTCATTTTTTCATTGGTAAACCTCTAGGACTTGGCTTTGACGATGGTTTGAGATCGGCTTCCATGATGATTGAATATTTAGATCACCATAAAAATAAGAGTATGTCGGAATTATATTCAAAGTTGAATACTTCCTATCAATCTCCGACTATGGCGCCTTTCTGCAAGGATGATGAAAAATATGATGTCGTAGACGAAATAACAAATAAAATAATTCAAGACCAAAAAAATAAAACAAAAGTTGCTGATTGTGAAATATTTGAAACAAATACAGTAAATGGTATTAGATTCAGTTTATCGAATGGTTCATGGGGGTTAATCAGAGCGTCATCAAATAAGCCATCTTTAGTTATAGTTATCGAAAGCCTTGTTTCAAATGAAGAAGTTGAAATGATTTTTAAATATATTAACACACTTTTAAATGAAACTGGTAAAGTAGGAGAATACGACCAAAGACTATGATGTCAATGATGCCCATTCAATAAAGAAGCGAATGGACATAAATAAAATAAATAAACCAAAAATAAAACTTAATTTACCTTTGGAAAGATAATGGGCAAATCTTACTCCCAAAGGGGCGCCTATAATTGTCATGGGCGTTATTAAAATTAAACCTACTAAACTTACATATCCATAAGTGAGAGGTAGAGATACATTATTTTGAATTCCCGCTATAATGAAACCAAGTGTACCAGGAACAGCAATTATTGTTCCAATTCCAGCAGCAGTTCCAATGGCACGGTGTATATCGAAGTTATAAAGTTTTAAGATGGGTATACTTATTGAGCCACCACCAACGCCTATGATTACAGATAAAAAACCAATTGTTGATCCGTAGCCATGACCTTTCAAATTGTTTGGAAATTTATCTGCAAACCTCCATTCATCTTTCCAAAAGAAAAATTGAAGAGCAACAAAAAATAAAATTATAGAATAAATTAGTATTAGGCTGCTACCTTCAAGAAAGGATACTGCTATCGAACCAAAAATCACTCCAATCAATAATGACAAAAAAATAAATTTTAAAAAATCTAAATTGACTGAACCTCTTCTGTGATGATTTATGGCTGATATAATTGAGATTGGTACAATATTAGCAAGAGAAGTTCCAACAGCTAAGTGCATCCTTATACTCTCATCTACTTCTGCCAGTGTATAGATATAGTATAGAGCAGGAACAACAACTACACCTCCACCAATTCCAAAAAGTCCCGCAATAAAACCAGCAAAAATACCTGTACTAACCAACAACATTACAGAATATAGCAAGTCGCCAGAAGCAACATTGCTAAATATTGTTGTAAACACTTAGAGCTTAGTTTTTGCCAGAAGGAAGTTCGTTAAATGGAACTTTTTTGTCCGCTCTTTCATCCTGTGGCAACCCAAGAACACGCTCTGCTATAATATTACGAAGAACTTCATCTGTACCGCCAGCAATTCTCATCGCCGCAGAGAAAAAATATCCATTTTGAAATAAATTCTTTAATACCGGGTTTTGGTCGTGATGTACCATGCCTGAAGAGTCCATTAATTCTAGCGCATAAGCTGAGACATCTTGCATTTTTGATGCTGTAACAAGTTTACTTATTGATAGCTCTGGACCTGGAGTCTGACCTTTTGATAAAGCAGTGATGCTTCTAAATTTTGTGTACTGCAAACCGCGAGACTGAACATACCAATCGGCCATTTTCTGTCTAACTTCACTATTTTTGATGGCAAGCCCATCTTCAACTTCTAATTCCTTTGTCGCTTCAAATATTTGATCAAAATCAAGCCCAGGAGGGTCGCCTACTGCAAGTCTTTCATTCATAAGAGTAGTAAGCGCAACTTTCCAGCCTTCACCTTCTCCACCTAGTCTTTGACTATCAGGGATTCTGACATCATTAAAAAAGACTTCGTTAAAATTTGAAGTTCCTGAAATTTGCTTGATTGGTCTTACTTCTATTCCTGGTGTTTTCATATCTAAATAAAAATAAGTAAGGCCTTTATGCTTTAAAGCAGATGGATCAGACCGTGCAACTATCATTCCATAATCTGCAAAATGTGCTCCTGACGTCCAAACTTTTTGCCCATTTAAAACCCACTCATTGCCATCTTTTTCTGCCTTCATTTTTATTCCAGCTAAATCCGACCCTGCTGATGGTTCTGAAAAAAGTTGGCACCATATTTCTTCACCTGTAATCATTTTTGGTAAGTATCTTTTCTTATCTTCATCTTTACCCCACACCATCATTGTTGGGCCAAGCATTCCAATGCCTATCTCGAAATATCCAGATGGAACCAAGTAATCATGTTCTTCTTGAGAGTAGATAACTTGTTGGATCGGTGATCCACCGTATCCACCAAATTCTTTTGGCCATAAGATGGCAGCAAAACCTGCTTCAGCTTTCTTCTTTTGCCATACTTTTGCTCGCTCTAGTGCCTCCTGCGCAGCTTCTTTACCGCCTTTTACTGTTTCAGGAGCGCCTGCAACAGCAATTTGAGGGTTTTTGTCATTAGGCTTGTCGGAGATAATAGATCTCTTTTCGGCATTTGCCTCAAGAAAATCTCTAGCTTCTTTTCTAAAAGCAGCTTCCTGCTGCGAGTCATTAAAATCCATAATTAAACTATATTCCTTTTCTCAAGATTTGAAATTAAATTTTCTTTCCATTGTCTTGTACTACCGATATTTAAAGAAAGTAGTTTCGATCTGCGATAAAACAAGTGGCAATCATAATCCCACGTAAAGCCAACTCCCCCGTGAATTTGAATATTCTCTTTTGCGGCATAATTAAAGGCGTCAGATGCACTCACTCTTGCCCCTGCTGCCGCAACTGGTAATTCATTTGAATCCGTACTCAAGGCCCATGCACCGTAGTATGCATTCGATCTAGCTAATTCGATCTTAACATACATATCTGCCATTTTATGCTTTAATGCCTGAAATGAACCAATTTGCCTTCCAAAAGCAAACCTTTCCATTGAATACTTTTTTGCTTCATCTAGAGAAACTTGTGCTCCTCCAACTTGCTCAAATGAATATAAAACTGCCGCTCTGTTAAGTATGTTTTCTGTCATGTCCCATGCCATTCCTTGCTCGCCAAGTAGTTCGGCTTCTACATTTTCAAAATTAATACTGCATGCAGGTCGGGTAGGATCAATAGTTTCTAGGCTTGTCTTATTCACTCCATTTTCATGTAAATCGACGATATATAATGAAAGTGAATTTCTATTTCCCTTATCATCGCTATTAGCAGCGATTATTAGATAATCAGCAGACTCTCCATCGCTTACAGGTGATTTGTAGCCATTAATTTTTCCAGATGAAAACTTCGTTTTTACATTTGATGGTTTTGGAGTACCATTTGTTTCAGACAATGCAAACGTGCCTATTTTTTCACCAGATGCAATTGCGGGTAAGAATTTTTTCTTTTGATCTTCAGAGCCATAGTTTTTAATAAATTCTGCAAATAAATATATTGAGGATGAGAATGGTGTGGGTGCTAGAGATCTTCCCAATTCCTCTGCTATAACGCATAGTTCCAACATTCCGAGGCCAAGTCCACCATATTCCTCTGGAATTGCAGTTCCGGTCCAACCCATTTCAGATATTTGTGACCATAGTTCTTTATGATAATGCAGTTGGTCATCATCAAGAATAGTTCTTACTGATTTACGATCACACTTATCGAACAAAAATTTTCTTGCTTGATCACGTAGAAGTTTTTGATCATCTGAGAAATCAAAATTCATGACGGCTACTATTCTTTTGAATCGTTTTCTTCTTGAACTAATGAATCAGTTTCAGAAGCTATATCAATACTATCTGAAATCTCTTCTGCTTCAATAGTGTTTACTTCAGTTTCCTCAACATCAGATACATTCACGGGCTCACTTTGTGATGATAGCTCTTCTGTTGCTTTTAAACTTCCTACGTCATTTATCATATCAATTTCAGGATTTTCTTGTTCAATTTTTTCGAGTTCATCATCGCTTGGAACTATTTCATCGGAGGTTGGTTGTGGTTGAATAACTTCTTCAATTGGCTTTGCCCTAGACTCTACTCTTGGTGAGCGGGCAGTGAATTTTCTAGTAGCTGATTTTTCCATTTCTGACTTTGATAAGCCGCCTTGATACATTTGTCTGAAAGTATCATTATCAACTTCTTCCAACTCTTCCTCTTCTTCATAGTCAGGTATTTGTCTTAACTTCGAAACAATACTTTCTTTCAACTCTTCAGGAGCTATTTTTGACTCTCCAATTTCTCGAAGAGCAATAACGGGTTTTTTATCATTTTCAGGATCAACAGCTGGAGTAGCCCCTCTACCTAATTGAACAGCTCTTTCTTTAGCCAATATGACTAAATCGTATTGGTTATTCACCAACTTTATACAATCTTCAACAGTAATTCGTGCCATAAGAATATTAGGAATTGATGTTGCTTTTTATTGAAATATATAAATAAATCAAGCTGAAAGTTTAATATTTAAAGCAAATGGCCCGATTTATAGAAAACACTGAATATATTGGTAGTCCATGTGTAAAAATCTGTAAGTATAAAAAAGACTTCATGGATGGGAATGTTTGTATCGGGTGTTTCAGGGAACAGTTTGAAATAACCAACTGGGTTAAAATGAGTAACTCTGAAAAGCAGTTAGTAATAGAAGATACTAAGGAACGAAAAAAAAATTTCTTAAAAAATCATGTTTGATATTAGCTGGACGTGTAAAGATACTTGGCAGAAAGCAAGCTACAATACAATGTGGTGTTTGATAGGCTGCAGTATTGGCGACTTTGGTACAATTTATTACTTTCAAATCATTGATCACTCTTTATCGATATATGTTGTGATGTTGCTCGCAATAGTAAATGGTTTGATTACAAGCATTATATTAGAAACCATAATTTTAATGAGAACATTTGTTTTTGCTGAAGCAATTAGTATTGCATTTAAAATGAGTTTCATCAGCATGATTAGTATGGAAATAGCTATGAATGCTACAGATTTAATTTTTGCTGGCGGAGTTCTTACTATTACAATAATTCCTTTTATGCTGCTTGCGGGTTTTATTACTCCACTTCCATATAATTATTACAGACTCAAAAAATATAACGAGTCATGTCATTAAAATAATGATTAAAAAAAATGTCAAAATTGACACTGGAAATATCGTAACGTACAGAAGATCAAAACAAACAAACGATATATTATATTTTTCTCATGCTAATGGTTTCTGTGGGCAGGCGTATAGTGATCTATTAAATAAAATTGATAATTCATACGAAGTTATTACATATGACATGCGTGGTCATGGAGAAACCGATTTAATTGCAGACTCTAATAAACTAAAATCATGGTATACTTTTAGGGATGATTTGGAGCAATTAGTTGAAAAACATAATGAGCCAGTGACATTGTCAGGCCATTCAATGGGTGGCACTGCAAGTTTGCTGCTAGCTCTCTCAAAACCTAAATTGGTAAAGAAACTGATTCTCATAGATCCAGTCATATTGCCACTGCGTTATATCATTTCATACAAGCTTTTGCAGATTATTAATCTTGCGCATTTAGCAAGTCCTCTTTCAAAGAATGCTTTGATTAGACGTAATTTGTGGAATAGCGAAGCCGAGGCTCATGAATATTTTTCTAGTAAGCCTCTATTTAAAAATATCAGTGAAAAAATAATCACAGATTATGTCCAATATGGACTTAAAAAAAATGACCAAAATAAATATGTTTTAAAATGTGATCCTCGTTGGGAATCAGCTTGCTTTAAGCTTACCTCGCACGAGGTTTGGTTTGATTTAAAGAAAATTAATATTCCAATTAAGATCATACTTACACCTAATAGTGTTGTCTGTAATACGACAAGTCAAAATAGAATAAAAAAATTAAATCCTCAGACTGAAATTTGTTTTATTGATGAGACATCTCATATGCTCCCTCTTGAAAAAACTGAGGATGTTGCAAGTGAAATCAATAATTTTCTCACCTAACTAAATCTGTTCTTCACAAAACAAATAAGGTATGTTTAGCAAATGGAAAATTTTGTAAATTTAGTATCATCTGTATGGAACCAAGGGGTTTTTGGTATTGATTTGAACAATATTGTGGTTGCAATAGTAATACTACTAATATTTATAATTTTAAGATCATTTTTTTCAAAAATTGTGATTGGTAGATTAAAAGTTGTTGTTAAAAAATCTAAGACTAAGATAGATGATACGATGCTAGAGGCCTTCGATGGCCCTCTCAGATTTTTCCCTGTTGTAATCGGTGTATATGTAAGCACTCAGTATTTAAATTTAAACACATCTCTTGAACTTTTAGCTGCAAATTTAAATCGTTCACTTATAACGATTCAAATATTTTGGTTTTTATACAAAATTATTGATCCGATTTCCTCGTTTGTTCACAAATTGGGTGAGTTACTAACAAATGATCTTATAGATTGGGGAGTAAGAATTTTAAAATTCTTCATATTTGTAATTGGGGCAGCTGCTGTTCTAGAAATATGGGGAATAAAGGTAGGGCCAATTTTAGCTGGGCTTGGACTTCTTAGTGTAGCTGTAGCTTTAGGTGCCCAGGATTTATTCAAAAATTTGATTTCAGGAATTTTAATTTTATTAGAAAAAAGATTTCAAAATGGAGATTGGATCAAAGTTGAAAACATTGTTGAAGGTGTAGTAGAAAAAATAGGCTTTCGCTCCACATTAGTTAGAAGATTTGACTCATCCCCTGTTATGGTCCCAAATTTTAACTTTGCTGAAAATGCTGTCACAAATTTCAGTAATATGAAAAGTAGACGTATATATTGGAATATAGGCTTAGAATATAGGACATCGCGTGATCAATTGAGTAAAATTAGAGATGAAATAGATGACTACATTACAAATGATGGAAATTTTGTTAAATCATCTGAACAACCATTGTTCGTCAGAATTGAAAAATTTTCAGACAGCTCAATTGATTTATTAATTTACTGTTTTGCAACAACTACTAATTGGGGTGAATGGTTAGAGATCAAAGAAAAATTAGCTTTAGAAATAAAAGAAATAGTTGAAAAAAATGGCGCTGGTTTCGCTTTTCCTTCTCAATCAATTTATATCGAAAAAAATTAAAAAGACTCACCGTCAAAGAGCTTCTGGATATTCAACTTATTATTACGAAAATATTTTTTTTTAGCTTTTTCAGATGCAGTTTCTTTTTTATCAATTACGTCAAACAAATAATCTAAGTGAACGGTTTCGTCATCACCATATAAATTTTTCTTACTTCGTCTCTTGAGGCCGTCATATGATATATTCAGAAGTTTTTTTGCTAATTCCCATCCAGTTTTATTTTTATATATAGAATTAAGTCCACTTGATAAGACATCCCTTCTAAATTTAATTAAATCGTTATATTCAAATTCACTAATTATTTTTAGTGTCTCTTCTAATGCATCTTCTTGATATAGGATGCCTGACCAAAAAGCTGGTAGAGCGCAGAGTGTATTGTAACTTCCCGCATCAGCACCTCTCATCTCAATAAAAGTTTTTAACCTAACCTCAGTAAAGATAGTCGAGATATGATTAATCCAATCTTCAATTAAAATATCATCGGGTGCAAATTGTTTATTTTTTCCATCCAAAAGTTCTTGGAATGTATACTTAGTACAATTATGGTAGTTATTAGTTCTAATGATTGCGTATACAGGAACTTGCAAGGCATAATCAACATATTCCTCAAAGCTCAAAGTTTTTTCAGTCAAAAACTTTGGAATGCCAGTTCTGTCTGGATCGGTTTTAGTCCAAACGTATCCTCTATAAGTTTCAAAACCCGAAAGTGTTGAATTTTTAAATGGTGAATTTGAAAATAAACCTGTCACAATTGGCTGAATGAATGCCGATGCATTTATTTTTCTTTGCATATCACTCTCTGAAATATAATCAAAATTCGCTTGAACTGTTGCTGATTGATACATCATTTCTAAACCTAATCCAGAAAGAGATTTCATATAAGGTGTCATGATTTCTGAGTATCTTTTCTTTGGAACCATTGGCACATCTTGTAACTCACCAATTGGAAAGAAGCCTAGTCCTAAAAAGCCAATATGATATTTTTCTTCTAATTTTTTTGTGAAAGCGAGGTGATTATTTATTTCTTTACAAGTTTCGTGGATCGTTTTGAGAGGCGCTCCTGATAATTCAAATTGACCGCCAGGTTCTAATGTTATACTTGCCCTATCTTTATTAAGTGCAATAATATTTTCGTTCTCTTTTATTGGTGTCCAACCATCCTTTATAAAATCTTCAAATATTGAATTGATACTTACTACGCCTCTATAGGGAACTAAACTAAGATCGCTTTTGTTATAAATAAATTTTTCGTGTTCAGTACCTATTTTAATTTCAGAGACATTCTTAATACCGTTTTCGAAATATTTTATTAGATCACTTTTACTAAGCATTATAAATGTGGTCCATAATAATTGACGTAGCGGTAATAGCGGCAGTTTCTGATTTTAAAATATTTGGTCCAAGTGTTACGCCAATAGATTTTTTCTTTGATTTTAAACCTTCATACTCCTTAGCTGAAAAATCTCCTTCAGGCCCTATGATTATACCAATTGCTTCGTTTTTGTTTAATTTTCTATTTTTTATATTTTCTTTTTTTTCATCCAACGAGCAGTATAAATAACTTGCTAAAGAGTCATCATTAATCATTGAGGTAAATGATATAGGTTTATAAATTTCAGGTATCATATTTCGATTAGATTGCTCGCAAGCTTCAATAGCAATAAGATTAAGTCTTTCAAAATTGATATTCTTCATATTGGTATGCTCCATAATTACTGGTTGAAAAATTGAAATTCCAATTTCGGAGCACTTTTGTATCATGGTTTCTAGAGGTGTACGTTTTATAGGGGAAAAAAATAGAGTTATATTATGATCTTCACTTTTGATTTTTTTTTGATCAATGATTTCTAATTCACATGTTTTTTTTGTAATATCAATGACTCTAGTTAAAAAAAGTAGTTCACGGTTGAAAACAGAAACATAGTCACTTTTTTTTGTTCTCAGGACACTCTTCAAATAGTGTATCTGGTCAGCATCAAGAATGATGTGATCATTCGAATTTATTTTTTTATCTACAAAAATTCTATTTTTAATTTTATTCATGTATATATATTGGTTATATCATTATTTACTTTATAAAGATAAGTTGAAAAAATATTCACAATTATTGCGTCTGGATCAGCCCGTTGGTTTTTTTCTGCTAATGTTGCCATGTTTTTGGGGCGTGCTTGCTGCTTCAAGCTCCTACCAGCACTTATGGAGCAATATTTACTTATTTATTATTTTCGCAATCGGATCAATTGTTATGAGATCGGCTGGGTGTATCATAAATGATTTTTTTGATAAAGATCTAGACAAAAATGTATCGAGAACATCTCAAAGACCACTCGCTAGTGGTACAATTTCTTCTTTTAAAGCTTTCATAATTTTTTCAGTACTTAATTTAATTGGTCTCACCATATTGCTATCTCTAAATTTGCTCGCCATTATTATTGGTTTAATTTCTTTTGTGTTGTTTATTTTTTATCCTTTAATGAAAAGAATAACTTATTGGCCACAGCTTTTCTTAGGAGTCACATTTAACATCGGTTGTTTGATTGGATATGCCACTGTTGAAAATCAATTAAATACTCAAATCATGTTATTGTATCTTGCTGGTATTTTTTGGACTTTGGGCTATGACACAATATACGCACACCAGGATCGAGAGGATGACTTAAATATCGGAATAAAATCTACTGCAATTTTGTTTGGTGATAATACGAAGCAGTGGATCATCATTTTCTATAGTTTGATGGCATTGTGTTTGATTTTATTCGGACTATTGCATGACCAGAGTATTTACTTTTTTATTTCACTGATCTTTGTTGTTGCTCATTTGTTTTACCAAATAAAAAGACTAGATATAGATAATAAAGGCGAATGTTTAAGAATTTTTAAAAGTAATCAATACTTAGGATTGATAGTTGCTCTAACCCTATTTATAGGTATTTTATAATGATGAATTTTGAAGAAACAGCTCAAAATATAATAGATTTAACTCTCAAAGCAGGTGCATCTGATTGTGATGTTGTGCTTGCTAAGTCTCATGGTAAGTCAATTAGTTGTAGATTTCAGAAAATAGAGGATCTAGATGAGTCTAACGAAAAAACAATCGGTATTAGAGCATTGGTTGACCAACGCCAGGCTTTTGTTTCATCTTCGGACATTGAGACTGATAATGTTGATAAACTTGTTACAAAATGTGTTGAAATGGCAAAATTAGCTCCAATTGATGATACTGCTGTACTTGGAGATAGCTCCATGTTTGAACATGATGCACCAGATCTAGATTTATTTGAGAAAGAAGAAGTAAATACTGAAACATTAATTGAAGCTGTTAAAGAGTGTGAAGATGCAGCTTTGTCAGTGAAAGGAATTACAAACTCTGAAGGCGCTGGTGCCTCTTCTTCTAAAGGAGAGTTCTTTCTTGCAACAAGTAATGGCTTTCAAGGGGGATATCAATCATCAAGCAGTTCTGTATCTTGTTCAGTTCTTGCAGGGCAGGGTCAAGACATGGAAAGGGATTACGAATATGCCGTGAAAAGACATATAAGTGATTTACCAAGTGCAAAGGAGATTGGTTTAACGGCAGCAGAAAAAACTCTTAAGAGACTTAATGCAAAAAAAATTACTTCAACAAAATTGCCTGTTGTTTTTGACAAAAGAATTAGTAATGATCTACTTGGTTATTTAGCAAGTTCAATATCGGGAACGTCAATTGCTAGAGGTACAAGTTTTTTAAAAGACAGTTTGGGAAAACAAATATTTAATAAAGATGTAACAATTATTGATGATCCTGCAATTAATAGGGGGCTTGGATCTAAGCCATTTGATGGAGAAGGTGTTAAAGTCGTTAAAAGAGAATTAGTTTCAAACGGGAAACTTAATACCTGGATTTTAAATACATCAACTGCAAAAAAATTAGGGCTTAAGACTACTGGAAATGCATCAAGATCAGTTGGTTCTCCCCCTGGTGTATCTACATCTAATTTATTTATGACAAATGGTTTAAAAAGTTATGATGATATTTTGTCATCAATTAATTATGGATTTTATGCAACTGAATTAATCGGTATGGGAGTAAATTTAGTCACCGGTGATTATAGCATGGGAGCAAGTGGAATGCTTATTGAAAAAGGTGAGATCACACACGCAGTAAGTGAAGTAACTATCGCCTCAAATTTAAAAGAAATTTTCATGAATTTATCAGCTGCAAACGATCTAGAGTTTAAATACCGTACCAATGCTCCAACGGTACTTATTGAGAGTATGACCCTAGCAGGAAAGTAAGAATTTAAGCCATTTATCAATATTTAGATTTAAATTTTTGATAATAGTATTATGAATACCTCTTCATGACTGGAACGCAAATACTTAAGAGGTTATTTAGGGATAGCATCAAACCGTATTCATTAAGGTTGTTTAGTTCGCTTTTTTTTATGGTTATTATTGCACTTTGTACTGGTGCGACGGCTTGGTTACTTGACCCTGCAATTGATAAAATCTTTTTAGATAAAGACGAGTCCATGCTGCTTTTAATCCCAATCGCTATTATTTTAACTTTATTAATAAAAAGTATTGCTACATTTATTCAAATTGTTCTGCTAAACGGAGTTGCACAAAATATAATTGCAGATACGCAAATCAAATTATTTAGAAAAATAATTAATGCTGATCTTGCTTGGTTGCACAAAGTTCATTCAGCAAAGATTATTTCTAACTTCTTGTATGATGTTACTTTACTTCAAGACTCTGTAAGCAGTAGTTTAGCTAATGGCGTAAAAGATGTTTTAACTTTAATTTGTTTGCTTGGCGTCATGTATTATCAAGATTGGCAACTCGCAACTATTTCTATTATTGCATTTCCACTGGTTGGCATTCTTACAAGACGCTTAGGTAGAAGAATTAAAAAGGCGTCAACTGAAAGTCAGGAAGAGACTGGCACATTAGCATCAATATTGTCTGAAAATTTAGATGGCACTCGAATTGTTAAAGCTTATCAACAAGAAGATGAGGAAATTGAAAAACTCAGTAAATCAGTATTTAGAAGAATGACAAAAATATTAAAAGGTGCTAATGCACGAGGTGCAGCTTCTCCTTTTGCTGAGTTTTTGGCAGGTTTTGGAATTGCTGGAGCATTATATTATGCTGGTTTGAGGGGTCTACAAGGTGAACTGGCGTTAAATGAATTTGTATCTTTCCTTGGTGCAATGATGCTAGCGTTCCAACCTCTAAGACGTATCGCTCAAATAAATGCAACCTTACAAGAGGGATTTGCGGCAGCAATAAGAGTATTTGGTCTACTTGATCAGAAAAGTCTTATTAATGAAGCACAAAATGCTCCTAATTTATCAATTAATAAATCAGATATTACTTTTGAGGACGTTGCATTATCTTATGAAGGACAGATAAATTCAGCCTTGAAGGGCATAAACCTACGAATACCTCATGGCAAAACTACTGCTTTAGTTGGTCCAAGTGGTTCGGGTAAATCCTCTATATTAAACTTGATACCAAGATTTTATGATCCGGATAAAGGTAATGTTAAAATAGATAATCAAGATATTAAGGAATTAACAATCTCATCAGTAAGATCCTCATTAGCTTTGGTAAGCCAGGAGCCAGTTCTATTTGACATGTCAATATATGACAATATCTTATATGGCAAACCTGAAGCCTCCAGAGAAGAAGTTATTAATGCAGCGAAAGCGGCAGCGGCACATGAATTTATATCAGAACTTCCAAAGAAATACGAAACTATAGTTGGCGAAAAAGGCTATAGTCTATCAGGTGGTCAAAAACAAAGAATATCAATTGCCAGAGCCTTTCTTAAAAATGCACCAATTCTTTTACTTGATGAAGCAACATCAAGTCTGGACACAGAGTCTGAACATCTTGTTCAAAATGCTATAAGTATTCTAATGAAAGATAGAACAACTCTTGTAATCGCCCATAGACTGAGCACCGTTATAAATTCAGATCAAATTATTGTTTTGGATTCAGGTTGTGTTGCAGAAATAGGCACCCATGAAGAATTATTAAAAAAGAATGGAGTTTATAAGAAACTCTATGAACGTGAATTTTAAAAACTAATGATTAAATACATTGCTGGATTTAAACTGACTCAACAACTAATATCCCTACTTGGATCAATGTATGTATTATTTGTATATAAAACATCCACAATAGATTTAAAGAATCGAAAAAGTATTGAATCATTATTTAAAAAAAATGAGTCATTTATTTATGCATTTTGGCATGATCAACTTTTAATGTGCCCTCTTACATGGCAAAGTGAATTTGAAATAAAAGTATTAATCTCTAAACATAGAGACGGCGATATAATTGCTAAACTCATATCAAACCTTGGATTTAAAGCTATTAGAGGCTCAACTCATAAAACTGGGAAAACTAAGAATAAAGGAGGGCTTTTATCGGCACGCCAAATGATTAAATCATTAAAAAAAGGCATCTCAATCGGTATTTCACCTGACGGGCCAAAAGGACCACGTCACAAGGTCAGTGAAGGCATCTTGAGCATCTCTCGACTAAGCAATGCGTCAATTCTTCCTGTAGGAATAGGTTTTAAAAAAAAATGGGTACTGAATACTTGGGATAAATTTATTATACCAAAGCCATTTAATCAAATAACAATTATTTGGGGCGAACCACTTCCAGCTTTAAAAAATGAAAAAAGTATTAATCAGATTAAGAGTAAATTAGAGAGTAAAATGTATAATTTAACCAAAAGAGCAAATAGAAATAATAAATAATGCTACCTTATTACATTTATAAGTTAATTACCAAACTCATAAGGCCATTTATAGCTTTTTATATTCTTATTAGAATTTCAAAGGGCAAAGAAGATAGATCACGAATAGCAGAAAGATATGGAGCAAGTGATGTTGAGAGAAAAAAAGGTAAAGTAATATGGTTCCATGCTGCCAGTATTGGTGAGAGCTTATCAATATTACCTTTATTAAGTAAATTAAACTCTGATAAATCTATTGATCAAATCGTTCTTACGACAGGCACTCTTTCCTCAGCAAATATTCTTAAAAGTAAATTATCAAAAAAAATTATTCATCAATATATACCATTTGACATTCCATCTTATGTAAATAAATTCCTTAATCACTGGAACCCATCTCTAGCTGTATTTGTCGAGTCAGAAATCTGGCCTAACTTTTTAACTGAGTTAAAAAAAAGAAATATTAATTCTTTAATTGTTAACGGAAGAATGACCATTAAAAGTTTTAAGAGATGGTCAATGCTAAGTGGACTGTCAAAAAGAATATTTTCTAATTTTTCTGCATGCTGTTCACAAAATAGTGATAGTGCTTTTTTTTATGAAAAATTAGGTATTCAGAATACCATCAATACAGGAAATCTTAAATTTGCTTATAAACCTGATGAGATAATATCAGATGAATTAAAAAAACTAAGATCCCTCACAAAAAAACGTAAAATATTTCTTGCGGCTAGTACACATCCTGGAGAGGAAGAAATGATTAAAAATATTACACTTAATTTAAAAAAAACGTTTAAAGATCTTCTGACAATTATTGTGCCCAGACATGTAACTAGAAAATCTTTTTTTTCTTCATCTAAAGGACTTGGCTTATCAATCAGATCAAAGAAACAAAAGATCAATGATCGAACGTATCTATATCTTGCTGATACTATTGGAGAATTAAACATATTTTATAGTTTAGCAAACATCGTTTTTATTGGTGGAAGTTTAGTGCCACATGGAGGACAAAATCCCATAGAAGCTGCTTATTTAGGTAAAAAAATATACCATGGCAAAAATATTGATAATTTCATAGATGTTTACGACGTTCTTAATCAATTAAAATTTACTCAACAGGTAGAAAATGAACGCCAGCTAGAACATTACGTTAAAGAAGCATTAGCTAAACCAAAATCTATAAATAAGGATATTAATATAAATAGACTAAAAAAAGAGGGTAATGATACAGTAAGTAAAGTACTGAAAGTTATTTACCAATATTTATAATTGAGCATGGAAAAAATAATATTGAATATATGGTATTCCAACAAAATTTTTTATAGATTGGTCTCCTACATACTTTTTCCAATATCTTTACTATACATTTTAATTTTTTATTTATTCAGAATATTTAAAACTGAGCTCAAAATTGGTGTTCCAATTTTATGTGTTGGTAATATAAACGTAGGTGGCACTGGAAAGACCTCAACTCTTTTAGAAATTATTAAGTATTTCAAAAATAAAGAAAAAAATATTTGTGTATTATTAAAAGGATATGGTGGTAAAAAACATACATTTAAAAAAGTATCACCAAATGACTCTGCAACTTTGGTGGGCGATGAGGCAATGCTTTTTTCAAATCATGTTCCCACTTATATTTCAACAAATCGAATGTTAGCTGTAAATAAAATTTTAAATGATATCAGCCCTGATTTTATTTTACTTGATGATGGTTTCCAAGATAAGTCTCTTTTTAAAGATAAAAATATTTTGATGGTTAATGGGGAGCGTGGTTTTGGAAACAAATTATGTTTACCGGCCGGACCATTAAGAGAATTGATCAAGCCCGCATTAAAAAGAGCTCAATTTTTAATCATTGTTGGTGATGATAAAACAAAAATAGAAAGTATGTGTAATGATATAAAAATTGATACTCTCACCGCTTCTATTGAACCATTATATATCGACAAAAATAAAAAATATTTGGCTTTTAGTGGTATTGGTAACAATCAAAGCTTCTTTGATACCCTTATCAATAATAATTGTGCTGTACCTAAAACAGTTGAATTTCCTGATCATCATTTTTTTACAGAAGGTGAACTAAACCATCTAAAAAAAATGGCTTCAGATAATAATCTTTACCTCATTACTACTGAAAAAGATTTTGTAAGAATTCCTGAAGAAGAAAGAAAAGGAATTGAATGTTTAAAAGTGGAGATAAAATTACCCAACATGGACGAATTCATGCACAAACTGGTTAATTGATACGTATGAAGATTTTTATAAAAAAGTATATTAGATATCCATCTGAATTTATTCTATTTGCTATATTCTATTTTATATTCAAATTACTACCTCTTTCTGTAGCAAGAAAACTAGGTGTAAGCATAACAACAAGCTTAGGCCCCTTTTTTTCGATTAACAAATTAGTTAAAAAAAATTTAAGAATTGCTTTTAAGGATCAGGATGAAAAATGGATTACATCAACCACAGAAAAAGTATGGGAAAATTTGGGGTATACGGTTGCTGAATATTCACATCTCAAAAAAATATTAAAAGATAAAATTAATGTAATTGAAAATGATCATTATAGAGAAGCCTTCTCGGGTAGTGAGAGATCAATCATCATATCAGCTCATAATTCAAATTGGGAAATACCAGGAATGTCGATAAGAAAGACAATGCATCGAACATCTGCGATTGTTAGAGAACCTAACAATCCTCTAATAAATTATTTTTTAAAGAATCTTAGAGATAAATATAGCCTTAGATGTTTGAGTAAAAATAGAATAGGTACAAAACAATTACTTAATAATTTTAAAAATGGTGAGTCAATTGCTCTGTTAGCTGATCTTCAATTATCGTCAGGTATTAATCTTAATTTCTTTGGAAAGAAAATGAAGTTTTCTTCTCTACCCGCTCAACTGGCCCTAAAATCTAAGTGTAAAATATTTTTAGGATGGCCAATAAGAAAGAATGATGGAAAATATGAATTTGAAATTCATCAATCAATACATGCCAGCGATTATGAAGATACTTCAGATAACGTTGAGAAAATATCGGAGATTATTATTGCTTATTATGAAAGTATGATTAAGAAATACCCAGAACAATATTTCTGGTTTCATAATAGGTGGAAACTGGACTGAATTGTTTAATTTCCTAATAATAATTGTGGATCAACGTAAGTATCAAAAACCATCACGCCCCAATGTAGATGTGGTCCAGTTGACCTGCCTGTTGATCCTACTTTGCCTATTATATCTTTTTTGCTAACTTTTTGGTTCACTGCAACATTTACTGAAGACAAATGGGCATAAATAGATTTAACTCCATGACCATGATCAATGATTATTGTGCCTCCAGTATAATATAAATCACTCTCAGCATGAATGACTATTCCTTCATTACAAGACATTACTGGTGTTCCTTCATCAGCAGCAATATCAATACCCCTATGCGGGCTTTTTGCTTTACCGTTAAGAATTCTCTGGCTGCCAAAAACTCCACTGATAATTCCAGTTGTTGGTTGAATAAATTCTTCCTTAAAATAAGTCAAATCCAAGTCTAATTTCTTTGCTTCTTTTATTACTTCATTTTCAGAAATAATTCGTTTTATGATATCATCATCAAGAGGTGTAACCATTTGTTCAGGTAGGCCATCAATTCTTTGAATATCATAATCTTGTTTTTCGATAGATATTTGATGGATTAAGAAAATGCCATCACTGTTGCTGTACGTAACATTTATTGGTTCTATCTGCTCTCGAGATATTGGGAAAACATAGAATCCATCATGACTGATTTTAATAGGCTCTTCATCAACAAAGATTTCATTTGCTTCATTGTTTTGACCTATAACAAGACTTCCTTGTGGAAAACTTTTAGGAAGTTCAGATGAAAACGCGCATACGTTTAAATAAAATAAAAGAAAAAAAACTCTATTTATTAAGACCATTAAGTTCTTTATATCTGTTTAGTGCCACTTCAGGTGATGCATAAACTTCTTGAAGCTCTACATTCCAATATTTAAGATTTTCAAGTGTAATCTTTTCTCCAGTTATTGAACATTCCACAAAATCACCAGGTGTCTTAACTTGGAAATGACCATGCTTAAGAATAATTTCAGCTTTTGTACCAACATTATTCATCTTTAATTTCCTTCACTTCAGCAGAAATTTTTGCAAAGCTTGTTTCAATAATTATATCTGTATCGTTTTCCATATCTTTTTTTGATCTTATAACTTTATTTTTTAAGTTTTTTGTAACAGAATAACCTCGATTTAAGACTGACTTATAGCTCATACTTTCTAATAACTTTTCATTATAATTAATTTGATTGCGGATATTTTCTACAAATAAGTTTGTAGAGCTGTTTAATTTATCAAATTTTGAAATCAGATTTTGTTGAAAATTATTTACTTGTTCCTCTAAAATACGATAGTTAAGCGACTGAGTAATTTCTTTAAATTCTGATAACAGGCTTTTAATAAATAATTTTAAAGAGACTGGCAACTTATCACTTAGATTTTTAAATGAACTTAATTTATTTTCTAGATTACTATTAA
This sequence comes from uncultured Pelagibacteraceae bacterium, assembly GCA_902565955.1. Classification (GTDB taxonomy): domain Bacteria; phylum Pseudomonadota; class Alphaproteobacteria; order Pelagibacterales; family AG-422-B15; genus CACNXQ01. Next base: position 22,179 of record CACFGR010000006.1, read on the forward strand.
TTGAGTCACGAAGGTCTTTTTGAAAGTCTTTTAAATTGATTAAAAGCTCATCTTTATTAGGTGTACACAACTCTGCTGCTGCGGTTGGGGTTGGCGCTCTGAGATCAGACACAAAATCAATAAGTGTCGTATCTGTTTCATGTCCAACAGCTGACAAAACAGGTATTTCACTAGCGAATACTGCTCTTACAACAATTTCCTCATTAAATGCCCAGAGATCTTCTATGCTCCCCCCACCTCGGGCTACAATAATTAAGTCTGGAACTTTTAATTCGCTATCTTTTAGAGAATTGTTAAATCCATTTAAAGCATCTGCTATTAAATGCGCAGCATCATCACCTTGTACAGGAACTGGCCAAAGAATAACATCGCATGGAAACCTATCTTCAAGTCTATGAATAATATCTTTTATAACTGCTCCTGTAGGTGAAGTAATAATACCAATTGTTTCGGGGTATAATGGAAGAGGCTTTTTGTGGTCTTGATCAAAAATACCTTCTGACATTAATTTTTTCTTTCTTTGTTCAAGCAATGCCATTAGTGCACCCTCTCCCGCTGGTACAATTGAATCTATAATAATAGAATAGTCCGATCTTCCAGGGTATCTATCAGAATACCCGGTTGTAAGTCTCCCTGAGCAAATTACTTCAAGGCCTTCATCTGGCATAAAGCTTAGTTTTGCAACAGTGCTTCTCCATGCAATCGCTTTTATAATTGCATTTTCATCTTTAAGGTTAAGATATACATGCCCTGATGCTGGCTTGCTTAAACCAGATACTTCTCCACGAACTTTCACATAGCCAAAGTTATCCTCAAGGGTCTCTTTAATTGAGGCTGAAATTTCAGTAACTGTATATTCTTTGATGTTCTCTCTTACCATTTAATTTAAATATTAATGTGCTAATATAACAAGAAAATCAAAAATATACTTTATGAAAATTTTAGTGATTGGCAGTGGGGCTCGTGAGCATGCGTTATGTTATTTAATATCTAAGAGCTCTATGGTTTCATCTATTTATGCAATACCTGGAAACTACGGAATAAGTCAACTTGCTGAATGCAAACAAATTGATCAAACAGATTTTGAGAAAATATACGACTTCTGTAAAAGTAAAATGATAGAATTAGTCATTGTCGGCCCTGAAGTGCCCTTGGTCGCTGGGATTGTTGATTTTTTTAAAGAGACAGAAATAAAAATTTTTGGACCTGATAAGTATGCATCGCAGTTAGAAGGGTCTAAAGGCTTTATGAAAGATCTTTGTAAGCAAAATGGGATACCAACAGCTGATTATGCTCGATTTGATAATAAAGAAGAAGCTATAAACTATTTAAATGCTCAACCTTTACCTATTGTAATTAAAGCTGATGGTCTTGCGGCTGGGAAAGGCGTTACTGTCGCAGACACAAAGAAATTGGCAGAACAAGCAATAAATGACATTTTTGATGAGAAGTTTGGGGCAAATATGGATGTAGTTATTGAAGAATTTATGGATGGTGAAGAAGCGAGTTATTTTGTTTGTTGTGATGGTGAAGATTTTGTTTCATTAGAAAGTGCCCAAGATCATAAAAGAATAGGTGAAAATGACACAGGGCCTAATACTGGAGGAATGGGGGCATATTCACCTGCGCCTATTTTTACACCTAAAATAAAAGAACAAGTAGACAGGGAAATTATTACACCCACTCTAAATGCCCTAAAAAAAAATGGACATCCTTATAAGGGTATTCTCTATGCTGGATTAATGATTAAAGATGGTTATGCCCGATTGGTTGAATATAATATTAGATTTGGCGATCCAGAGTGTCAGGTATTAATGCTTAGAATGAAAAATGATTTAATTAAATTAATTCTTAATTGCTTGGAAGGCAGTCTAAGTAAAACTAAATTGGAATGGGAAGATGATAATAGTGCTACAGTGGTTGTGGCGGCAAAAGGTTATCCAGGCGACTATAAAAAAAATACAAAAATTATTGGCTATGAAAATTTTGAGAGTAATGATCTATTTCAAGTATTCCACGCAGGAACAAAACATGATGGAAATAACCTTCTAGCTAACGGAGGTAGAGTTCTTTCCGTAACAGCAAAAAATAAAAATCTAAGAGATGCTCTTAATATGATTTATACCTACATCGGTCAGCTGGATTGGCCGGATGGTTATTACAGAAGAGATATAGGAAAAAAGGCAATTAAATGACTACTCGTGACGAAATATTTTCTGGCACTAAGGAGGTTGATGAAAAGTTAGTTTTTAATAGTGACAATCTCAATGATTACTTAAAAAAAATAATTGGAAGTGAGTTTGATATTGTAAGTATAAAGCAATTTAAAGGCGGGCAATCCAATCCTACTTATTTGATTGAGGATAAAACAAAAAACTATGTGTTAAGGCGTAAACCTCCTGGTAAATTACTAAAATCTGCACATGCGGTAGACAGAGAATATAAAGTCATTACTGCACTTGGCAAGACTGATGTACCGGTTCCTGAAACTTATTGTTTTTGTGAAGATGAAAACGTCATTGGAACACAATTTTTTTTAATGGATCATGTTGATGGAAACATATATTGGGAACTTTTATTGCCAGATTCAGATAACAACCAACGCCGTGAAATTTACCTATCCATGAATGATACGATTGCAAGACTTCACAATGTTGATTTTCAAAAAATTGGGCTAGGTGATTATGGAAAACACGAAAATTACATGGCAAGACAAATTCATCGTTGGACCAAACAGTATAAAGACTCTGAAACACAAAAAATCAATGAAATGGATAATTTAATAGAATGGTTGCCAATAAATATTCCTGAAGATAATGAAACTACAATTGTACATGGAGACTTTCGTCTTGATAATATGATATTTGATAAACAAAACAATAAAGTTATGGCTATACTGGATTGGGAGCTTTCTACGCTCGGAAATCCTATAGCGGATTTTACTTATCACATGATGTCATGGCGACTGCCTGCTGCAGCTAAGGGTCTTGGAATGATGGGGTCAAACTTAGAAGAGCTTAATATTCCCTCTGAACATGAGTACGCTGAAATGTATTACAAAAAAACAGGCAGAAGTAAAATTGAAAACTGGGATTTTTATATGGCATATAATATTTTCCGCTTGGCTGGAATTGCGCAAGGAATTGTTGGTAGAGTAAGAGATGGAACAGCCTCAAGTTCAGAGGCTAAAAACTATGAGAGCTTTGTTCCAATATTAGGAAAATTAGGCTGGAATATTGTGGAAGAGGCAGCAAAATAATTAATATGACAGAGCTGAATATAGATTTTGTAAGAGAACAATTCCCTGTTTTTCAAAACCCTAAAACTTCAAACTTTGCATTTTTTGAAAATGCTGGTGGTACGTATGTGCCAAAACAGGTTATTGAAAAGTTAAATGATTTTATGACGACTAAAAAAGTACAGCCTTATGGCGACTTTGGTCCGTCGATTGAAGCAGGTAACGAAATGGATAATAGTATTAGCAAAATTGCTGAACTCCTAAATATCAATAATGATGAATTTATAATTGGACCATCTACAACTATGAATATGTTTTTACTATCTAATGCTGTGAGATCATGGCTTAACGATGGGGACGAAATCATAGTCACAAATCAAGATCATGAAGCAAATATTGGTGCATGGAGAAAATTATCAGAATACGGTATCAAAATAAATGAATGGAAGTTTAACCCTGACTCTGCTGAACTCGAATTAGATGAATTAAAAAATCTCATAACAGAAAAAACAAAATTTATCTGTGTCTGTCACACATCTAATGTTGTTGCATCAATTAATAATCTAAAAGATATCATTACATTGGCGCATCAGAATAATATAAAAGTTGTTGGAGACGGTGTAGCTTACATGGCACATGATATTGCTGATTTAAAAGATCTCGATATAGATTTCTATGGTTTTAGCCTATACAAAACTTATGGACCACATTTAGCACTATTATATGGTAAGAGAGATTTATTACTTGAAACAAAAAATCTAAATCATGAATTCTTGGAAGGAAGTGTTCCATATACTCTTAATCCAGGTGGTCCTAATCATGAGGAACTTGGGTGTTTGTCAGGTATAACTGACTACTACGAAACTTTGTATGATCATCATTTTGGCAAAAATAATTTAGATCTTCATCATAAGGGTAAAAAAGTTTTTGAATTGGTATCCAAACATGAAGAGGCATTAATGAAAGAACTGATTGAGTTCCTCAAAACAAAAAAAAATATAAGAATGATTGGCAAACAAACACATGCTAGATCTGATCGTATGCCAACTGTATCATTCACTATTAAAGATAAAAGCTCATTGCATGTAGCCCAGGAGGCTGGAAGAAATAATATTGGCATTAGAAATGGTGAATTTTATGCCTGGAGATGTTTGCAGGGTTTGGGCATTGAACCAAATGATGGGGTAGTTAGAGTTTCTATGGTTCATTACAATAGCATAGAGGAGGTAAGAAAATTAATAGAGTTTTTGGATAAAACTATTTAGAGTTTTTTATATTTTTTTCTCGCTCTTTTCTCTGTCTTATTGACTCTTTCATCGAAATATCTTCCAGATTGTGGTACTCATCCCAATAGCGATCAAATTCGTGTGACTTAACGTATTTTCCGTAATTATCTTTCTGGTAAGTTTTCTTCTTTTTTATCAAAATTATAAGTATTTTTTTAATTCATTTCTTGCAATAGAAAGTCTATGCACTTCGTCAGGCCCGTCTGCTAATCGCAGAGTTCTCATTCCTGCGTAAGCCTGTGCTAAGTGTGGGTCTGTTGTTACTCCAGCCCCTCCAAACGCTTGAATTGCATCATCAATAATTCTTAATGCCATATTTGGTGCAGCTACTTTAATCATGGCTATTTCATTTTTAGCAACTTTGTTTCCTACTTCATCCATCATAGTTGCGGCTTTTAATGTTAATAGTCTGGTCATCTCAATGTTAATTCTAGCATCAGCAATTCTCTCTTGCCAAACAGAGTGCCTTACCACTTCTTTACCAAAAGCCTTTCTGCTCATTAGTCTTTTGCACATTGCTTCAAGTGCAACTTCAGCAAGACCAATAGTTCTCATACAATGGTGAATTCGTCCAGGTCCCAACCTGCCCTGTGCAATTTCAAATCCTCTGCCTTCGCCTAAAAGCATATTTTCTGGAGGAACTTTGACGTCTTTAAATTCAACTTCAGCATGTCCATGAGGGGCATCGTCAAAACCAAAAACAGGCAAATGTCTTTTTATTTTGATACCTGGTGTGTCCTTATCAACGAGTATCATGGATTGTTGCTTGTGTCTGTCAGGATTATCTGGATCTGTTTTTCCCATGAAGATAAAAAATTGGCACCTTGGATCCATTGCACCTGAAGTCCACCATTTTGTACCATTTAGTACATATTGATTTCCTTCTTTTTTTATTTCACTTTCAATATTTGTTGCGTCTGATGAAGCGACTGCAGGCTCTGTCATGGCAAAAGCAGAGCGTATCTCACCTTCTAGTAATGGCTTTAAGTACTTTTCTTTTTGTTCATCTGTCCCATATCGAACTAAAACTTCCATATTACCGGTATCAGGAGCAGAACAATTAAAAACTTCTGCAGACCACATTGCTCTCCCCATGATTTCACACATTGGCGCATACTCTGCGTTTGTAAGGCCATGCCCATAGTCACTTTCAGGTAAAAATAAATTCCAAAGGTCTTCTTTTTTTGCTTCCTTTTTAAGATCTTCAATCACCGGCACCACCTGCCACCTGTCAGCTCCAAAATTTTCGATTTGACTATGATATGTTTCGTTGTTTGGATAAACGTATTTATCCATAAAATTATTCAATCTATCCGTAGTTTCTTTTGCTTTTGGCGATATGTTCATTATCTTTTACCTTTAAAAAAATTATTTATTAAGTTTTCACAGTCAGTTTTTGAAATATTATCATAAATTTCTGGCAAATGATTGCAATTTTTTGATATAAAAAAATTTAAGTTACCATTTATCGAACCATATTTTAAATCATCTGCACCATAATACAACCTCTTAAGCTTAGCTTTTGATATAGCGCTGGCACACATAATACATGGCTCTAAAGTCACGTAAATATTACAATCAACCAATCTATCAGAGTTAATCATATCACACGCCTCTCTTATAGCGTTAATTTCAGCATGACCTACTGGGTCTTTTTTGCTAACCACTGAGTTATGGGAACGGGCTAAAACTATATTTTCGTTGTTAGTGATAACGCATCCAATTGGTATTTCTCCAATTTTTAAGCCTTTTTTTGCCTCCTCAATTGCCATTGCCATGAACTTATTTTGTGTCATAAATATTTAATTAATATAAGCAATCCTAATTCATGCCTACTTTGAGACAACAAAAATTATTAAGAATTAATAAATTATTAGCACAGTCAACTAACTTTTCGAGAAGAGAAATAGATAAACTCATCGATGAGCAAAGAGTAGTTGTTGATAACGAATTGGTGACAAAACAAGGAGTTCAAATAAGTATTAATAGTATTGTAAAAATAGACAATAAGCTTATTAACCTAAAATCTGATCAGCAATTAAATGATATATACATCTTCAATAAACCAAGAGGATGCTTAGTAACAAAATCAGATCCAAAAAATCGCAAAACTATTTATGAATACATACCTAAAAAAGATCATAATTTAATTTCAATTGGACGACTTGATTACAATTCAGAGGGGCTATTATTATTAACTAACAGCGGAAGCTTCAAAAGAAAGATGGAATTACCCAAGAATAATTTTGAAAGAATTTATAAGGTAAAAATACAGGGCTTTATTGATAATAAATTCATTAATACCTTATTAAGGGGTTATACCTATAGAAAAGTAAAATATAAACCTATAAAAGCTTCAGTCATTAGCAAAACAAACACTTACTCATGGATTAAAATGACACTTACTGAAGGTAAAAATAAAGAAATCAGAAATATTTTTGATTCTTTGAATATTACAGTCACAAGATTAATTAGGATAACTTATGGAGAATTTAAGCTTGGAAGTTTAAAAAAAGGGGAAGTTAAAAAAGTTTCTTAAAATGAGAATTATTAGTGGAGAAAGAAAGGGCCATTCAATATTCAGCTTTAAAAGTAAAGATGTAAGACCACTTTCAGACAAAAATAGGGAAACTATTTTTAATCTTTTAATGCATGGAAAAGAATTGGTAAAAAATAATTTTAGCCTTGAAGAGGCAAAGGTAATTGATCTTTTTGCTGGTACCGGCTCATTTAGTTTTGAAGCATTGTCACGCGGCGCTAAACACGCAACCATGGTGGAGAACAATCAACAAATGATAGATATAATTTTTAAAAGTGCAAACAAGCTAGGGTATTTAGAAAAGATTGCTGTAATTTCTGAAAATGCTTGTTCATTTGAAGAATATTCTGAAGCCACAAAGTTCAATCTTGCTTATATAGATCCACCATATGGGAAAAATCTTGGAATAAGAGCAATTAAAAATATTATTAAAAAAAACTTATTAGAAAAAGACAGTATAATCATCTTAGAGGAAGAAAAAAAATCTAAATATATCGAACTTTCAGAAATAATACTTTTACGTGAAAAAGAATTAGGTAATTCAAAATTTAGTTTTTTTAAATTAGTTTAAATAACCCTTTTGAATATCAACCGCATCTTGAATAAAGGGGTCAACTTCTAACATTTGGGCAAGATAGATTACCCTTAACATTTCTGATCCAAAAAAATGGCCGATCCTACATATGTCTCTATCTTTAAAAATATATTTTTTAGTATTCTCATTTATATTTGATAAAGATTTACTCATAGCCTCAAGATGATTTGAAAGTGTGATATTAATCAAATTCATTTTTGAGTATTCCATACCCATAATTTCAAAAAAAACATTTTTGGGTCCATCTAGATATAACTGTAAAAGACTGTGCTGATCTTTTGGCATTTCAGATACTACTGGTAATATACCTTTTGACTTTTTGCCTAATGATTCAGCGTATAATTGTTTTCGCCAGTTACCAATTTCAATAAGCTCATCACCATAAATCAAATAAGCAAATATATTCTTTCCATTTTTTATTCTTTTAAAATCTTCCTCAGCCATGTTCTTTATATGGTCTTTATCTTCTAATGCTTTTCTTCCTCCATTTAAAAACTCAATGCACAGATCTTTATTAAAGTAAAAACTTGGGATAAGGCTATTGTTGCTAAAAACTGAAAACCTGCCTCCAATATCGTTGTTAAGTTCAATAGTCTTTATTGATTTTTGTATGGACAAGTCTCTTAGTGGAGAAGAGGAATTCTCTGTAAACGAATAAAGATTTTTTGAAAAATCAATATTTCCATCTAGTTTTTTGATCATATATTCAAAAATGGTTAGTATTTCTGATGTTTGTCCAGATTTTGATACAAAAATGAAACCTGTCTCATCTAATTGAGTGCTGTTTAACAAGTCATTAATCTTAGCAGAATTTAAATGATCAACATATTGAACACGTTTTTCATTTAAAAAATGATTAATTGCTTTTGATCCCTGAGAGGAGCCACCAATACCGACTACTAAAATTTTATTAAAACCTTCATCCAGTATCCCTAACGACTCTGAATATGAGTTTTCAAGCTTATCAAAATCAAGAAATGGATAATTCATTATCGCACTTCCTGGCCAGCTGTTACGCTTGCTTCATCTATTTGTCTTTCAAACTCTCTCAGTCTTTTATAGACACTTGCAAGTTCAATAATTGTTGGCCAGGCTTTAAGAAGATATTGCATTGACCCCTCTACTCTACCAAATGCCCTGATTATTTGCTGCATGACGCCAAGAGTAACTACGCCAGCAACAATTGCAGGAGCTAAAAATACGTAAGCAGATAAAACATTTGCTTGTAAGAATGCGATACGGCCAATATCAAAATAGAGGTATCTTATATAACTTAAAAAGTGAATTTGTCTTACGTCATCAAATAATTCCTCAAGAGTTTTTGGCCTTACTGTTTCATTATCTTCAGCGATTACTAGGATTTTTCTATATGCCGCTTCTTGTTTTTGTAAATCGTATTCAATACCAACAAGCCTTAAAATTAAACCAAGTCCAATTAAAAATAATGTTCCTCCTATAGACCATAATAATGCACCAACAACTAAACCGTACTCCCATTCACCAAAGAAAAATATTGGAATACCAATACTCAGACCAAAAAGTATTGGCATAAATTCTACCAGGATCATTAAAGCTTCAATCAAACTTGTACCAAGTGATTCCATGATTCTTGAAAACTTTATGGTATCCTCTTGAACTCTTTGTGACGCACCCTCAATCTTACGCGCCTTATCATAGACAGAATGATACCACTCAACCATTGCAGTTCTCCATCTAAATAAAAAGTGATTAGTAAAAAAACTTACAAGGACTGCTACCGCTACATACATTCCCGCTAAAGTTATAAAGGATAATAAACTTGCCCAATATTCTTCAATTGTAATAGCGTTAGGAGCAGACAATGCTTTTTGTATCATGTCGTAAAACTCACCAAACCATTCATTAATTTTTACATCAATTTGAACTTGGACCCACAAAGATGATAAGATAATAGCTGAACCGATGTATGCCCATAAAAACCATTTTGGATCTCTAAAAAACTTAAACATTTATAGAATTGTTAATTTGAATATGAATTAAGTAAATCATCCACCCTGTTAAGAAGATCATTCAGATCTTCGTTTTCATCAAAAGTAGGAGCATCATCATACATTGTTTCATCAATTATTTCTGGTTTAAGCTGATCTTCTTCAGGAAGTGTAGTTATTTCATCTGTATTTGATATTCCTTCCAAGAACTCTTCCTCGCTCAAACCAATATTATCAGTTTTATCTAAAATGCTATCATCATTTGTTACAACGTCTAAATCATTACTATCAACAACTGAATCTTCAATTACCTCATTAAGAGGATCCTCACGTAAAGTTGTATTATTTATATTTTGATCTTCGTCTCTTAAATTATTTTCAATAAATTCATCTAACGACGATGTATCAGCATTACTAGGGACACTGGTGGATGAGTCTTGAATAATTATATCTTGAATATCTTCGGCTGTCTCACCAGTAGGTGCAGCCTCCTCTAATTTTTCTTCACCAACAACTGGTGGGGTTAGTTCAAAATCAGGAGGTATCTCTAGTGCTTTTTGCTTTAATGACGTGTAATCTCTGACTGTATTATTAGTACAAGCAACAAAAATTAACAAAAAAAATATAATTAAATATTTACGTATCATTTTTAACGGTTTTATCATTTTCTTTTTTTGAGAACAACTCAAGTAAAATAATCAAAATACAGCCAAGGGTGATACTTATATCAGCTATATTGAATACATACCAATGATAATTGTTATAATGTAAATCTATAAAGTCTAATACGGCAGAATATTGATATCTGTCGAGTAAGTTACCTAGCGCTCCTCCTATAATTAAACTAAATCCATAATAATAAATTTTTATATTTATACTTATTGCATAAAAAAATATTGCTATAGCAATAATCGCCATAACAAACATATAAATATTATTAACCATCGAAATTTCATTTTGAAATAGTCCAAATGCAAAGCCCTTATTCCATATCAAATGAAAATTAAGATATTTATTTATTGATGTTAAATATTGTGAACTGAGATTTGATACATCAATGTCATAAACATTGATTATATAAAACTTTGAAAGTTGATCAGCTGCAAAAATAATCAGTATTAAAAATGTAAATCTTCCAATAGTTCGTATCATTTACTAAGTACTTCTTGACATCTATCGCAAACGTTACCATTTAAATTAGAAAAATATTTCCAACACCGCTCACATTTTTCACCATCGGTTTTAGTTACATACACTCCAATGTTTTTATCTACTTCAGATATAAAGCTATCACCTGGGGGCTTGTCATTTACAATTTCTAATTCACTAATAATTGAAATATTTTCTAATACTTTTTGGTCAATCTTTTTGATTTCACCTTCAGATATGTACAGTTTAACAGATGCTTCAAGGCTGGATCCAAGAACTTTTTCTTTTCTCTTCACTTCGATTGCTCCGTTAATGACCTTTCTTAATTTTTTATACACTTCCCATTTAGTTGATAAATTTTTGTTTATTAAAGTATCATTTGATTTTGGAAAATCTCTTTCATGTATGCTGTTTTCAAATCCAAATCGACTCTGCCAGGCTTCTTCAGTGGTAAAACAAAGTATTGGTGCAAGCAAACTTAATAAATCGTGAAATAAAATATCTAGAACAGTACGAGTAGATTTTCTTACTTTGTTATTTTTTGAGTCACAATAAAGAGTATCTTTTCTTATGTCAAAATAGAAAGATGACAAGTCGTTTGTACAAAAATTAAATATCACAGAAAAAACTTTTTGATACTCAAATATTTTATAATTTGAGATAACTTCTTTTTTTAAACTCTCTAATTCTGATAAAACATATAAATCTAATTCGTCAAGTTCATTTACAGATACTTTCTCGTCTTGATCAAAATCTGATAAATTACCTAAAATAAAACGGAGTGTATTCCGCAGTCTTCTATAGCTATCAATGTTACTTTTTATGATTTCAGGCCCGATCTTTAAATCCTCAGAGTAATCACTGCTTGCTACCCAGAGCCTCAGTATGTCAGCGCCTGATTTTTCAATGACCTCTGCTGGCGAGACAGTATTGGATGATGATTTACTCATCTTTAAACCATCTTCATGAAGTATAAATCCATGAGTTAAAACTGATTCATAAGGCGCAACGCCTCTTGTGCCACAAGACTCTAAAAGTGATGAATGAAACCACCCTCTGTGTTGATCAGTTCCTTCAAGATAAATAGATGCTGGCCAGATTTGATCTTTTTTTCCGTCTAAAACAAATGCGTGTGTACAGCCTGAGTCAAACCATACATCTAAAATATCATTAACTTTTTTATATTCTTCCGGATTATAATTTGAACCTAATAATTCTTCTTTTGAATATTTAAACCACGCATCTGACCCTTCTTTTTCATAAAGTTTAATAATTTTTTCATTTATTTCTTTATCAACTAGAGGCTTTCCTGTTTTAATATTGTAAAAGATAGATAAAGGTACGCCCCATGCCCGTTGTCTTGACACTACCCAATCAGGTCTTTCTTCAATCATTGAATAAATTCTATTTTTTCCCTGTTTTGGATACCATTTAACCTTTTCAATTTCGTTCAACGCTTTTTCTCTCAATTGATTTTTTTCCATACTGATGAACCATTGTGGAGTATTTCTAAAGATGACAGGAGCTTTTGATCTCCATGAGTGAGGGTAGCTATGACGCAATGAACCCTTGCCTGCTAAATTTTCATGCTTTTTTAGCTCAATGATAACTGCTACGTTTGCATCAGCATCTGATCCATCTTCATTAAAAATCTTTTTACCATTAAATAATGGTACATGGCGAAAGTATTCACCATTTTCATCTACTGTATCAGGTACTTCGATACCATTTGTAATACCCAAATTATAGTCATCAGCTCCATGGCCAGGTGCTATGTGAACAAAACCCGTGCCTTGCTCCAAAGTAACAAAATCAGCATCAAAAATTCTTACCTCAAAATCATAACCAGATTTTTTAAAAGGGTGATTACAAATAATTTTGTCTAAGTTTTTTACTTCTGATATTTTTTTTAATTCTCTAATTTTGCATTGAACTTTTACATTATCTAAAAGTTCATCTGCAATTATAATTTTATCTCCAACTTGTAAAGTACTGTGTTCTTCTAAACTTACTACTTCAAACATTGAATACGTTATTAATTTACTGTAAGCAATTGCTCTGTTTCCTGGAATTGTCCATGGAGTTGTGGTCCATATGATTACGGATGCATCTTGACAATTTGTATCTAAACTCTCTTTTACTGGGAACTTTACGCAGATAGTTGTTGATTTATGTTCTTTATATTCAATCTCAGCTTCAGCTAATGCAGTCTTTTCAACAGTTGACCACATAACAGGCTTTGACCCACGATATAAACTTTCGTTCTCAAGAAACCTAAAAAATTCTCTTACAATTATAGACTCTGCCTCATATGACATTGTAGTATAGGGAGAGTACCAATCTCCATTTATTCCTAAGCGAATAAATTCTTCTCTTTGTATTTCAATCCATTTTTCAGCAAATTCTCTGCATTCTTTTCTAAATTTTATAATATCTACATCATCTTTATTCTTTCCCTGTTCTCTATATTGCTCTTCAATTTTCCACTCAATTGGCAAGCCATGACAATCCCAGCCAGGAATGTAAGAACTATCATTTCCAAGCATTTGTTGTGATCTTACAACAAAGTCTTTTAGTATTTTATTCAGGGCATGCCCCATGTGTAAATGGCCGTTAGCGTAAGGGGGGCCATCATGTAATACGAATTTTTTTCTACTTTTTGATTTTTCCCTTAATTTTTTATAGATATTATCCTTTGACCAGCCATCTAGAATTTTTGGCTCTTGCTCGGGCAGGCCAGCACGCATCGCAAAGGATGTCTTTGGTAAAAATAGAGTTTCACTAAAGTCTATTTTATCATTTTTAGTGTTCATTTTGCTTAATTTAGAATTTTTTGTGCTTTAGATATATCTGATTTTAGTTGTTTTTTTAAGGCCTCTACTCCTGAAAATTTCTTTTCAGGCCTTATAAATTCAACAAAGTCGACTTTTAGCAAAGAATTATAAATATTCAATTTAAATCTAAATAGATGAACTTCCAAAATTTCAGTGTTCTTATGAAATGTTGGTCTGATACCAAAATTCGCAATTCCCTTAAGGGTTCTTTTCTTTGAATTTTTAAGGAATGAGGCTTCAATAGCATATACTCCATATTTTGGTGCCACGTATTCATTTATATTTAGATTAGCAGTTGGAACGCCAATTTTTCGGCCTCGTTGATCTCCTTTTATAACTTTTGACGTTATACTAAAATTGTTTCCCAAAAAATTTTTTGCCAATTTTACATTACCGTTTGAAATAAGTTTTCTAATATTTGTAGACGAAAATATTTTCATCTTTGTTTTATTAAAAAGATGATTTGGTGTTTTTAATAATTTCACTGGGTTTACGTAAAATTGATTTTCTTTACCAAAA
>CACFGR010000007.1 GCA_902565955.1 uncultured Pelagibacteraceae bacterium
GAAAAAAATTCTCGAGAATGTCTTTGAAAAAGGCGATCGATGGTTCTCTTCTGGGGACTTGCTTAAAAAAGATAAGCAGGGATATTACTATTTTGTTGACCGTATAGGAGATACTTTTAGATGGAAATCAGAGAACGTATCAACCAACGAAGTAAGTGAAGCCATCTCTGCGTATAAAGGTATTGATGAAGTCAACGTTTATGGAGTTGAAGTACCAAATCAAGACGGTAGAGCAGGAATGGCTTCTTTAGTTGTAAATGATGAATTTAAATTAGAGCAGCTTTATGAATATCTGACTGAGCAATTGCCAGCTTATAGTGTTCCAGTATTTATTAGGATAAGTCCAGAAATAGAAAAAACTGGGACGTTCAAGTATAAAAAAACTGACTTAGTAAAAGACGGTTACGACCCAACAAAAATTAAAGATCCTATTTACTTTGCTTCAGGTGATGAAAAAAAATATTTAAATTTAGATCAAGATTCTTTCAATAAAATAAATAGCAGAGAAATTCGAGTCTAAAAATATTTTGCTAATTTAATTGAAAATACTGAATCCTCCTCAAAAGCATATGTAAAGTCTTGACTGTCAATGCTTCCATTAAATGTAGCATCAATAAACAATTTTACATTATTATTAATTCTTTGCTCATATTCAGCAATAAATCTATTTGAATTTCCTCTCATGTCGATAAACATCCCAGCTAAAAGAGATGTCGAATTAATATCATTTTTAGTCCATCTTAAGGCTGCAACGCTGTCATTATTAAAGGGATAACTATTTCTATCATCAAAAGAGTATTCAATGACAAGGCCTAGATCACTTTGAGAATCTCTAATTCCGTAAAAAGTATATTCAAAGCCTCCTGCAACACCCAGATGTCTCTCGTTCCCGTCTTTAGCGCTTAATGCCTCTAATTTATACAGCCAAGCACCTTTTGTTGCTTGAATGTCAAGGCTGGTTTGTGAGAGAGTTGTATAGTGAGGATTAAACTTAAGAGTTGAAGGATTAATATCTAGTTGCGGTGCGCGATTATTGCCATAAAAATGTGCAACACCAATATCATAATCGTCATAAACCATTGAATATCTTAGGGCAAAATCTAACTTTTGTTCTTTAGAAGATGATTCATAAGTTATTGAGTTTTGATCCACTTCGAGGGCAAGTCTGGGTCTACCATTTTTACTGGGAAACTTTCTCTCAATAAAATAAGGCATTAAATAAAGGTCAATTGTTCCATAATTATTATCATAAGCTAGTGAAAGCAAAGGTTGGCCAAGCTTTTTAGTGCCAGTCATATCCTCAGCTAGGTTCGATTGATTGATTATATCAATAATGTTAAAACTTTCGTTTACTCCCCAAAAAATTATTTCATTACCGATTTTAAAAGTATAGTTTTCAAAATATTGCTCATATTTCAATTTTTGAAAATCAATATAACGTCTTTCACTATCTTTCTCATCGTACCTAGCAATTACACTGATTGTTATTTTCGCATCCCTTTCATCTAAATAGGAGATAAAATTACCTTTGGTAAAAAAAGAATAGTTATTTTTTGATTGATGATGTTTGCCGTCACCATTTGTAAATATTGAAAATTCAGGCTGGACTAGTCCATATAGTTTGTATTCAAGGGCATTTACATTAAATGAAAAGATAAAAGTAACAATTAGAGTAATGTTTAAAAATTTTATATAAATCACTTATTAATCTGCTAGTCGTAACAAACTAGATTTTTCAAAGTCTTTTTTATTGATTCCAACATTAAGTTCACGATTGATCCACTTATAAATAGTTTTATTTTTATTTTGATGATTCACAACTTTAAAAGTATCAGCATTCCAAATTTTATCATTATACAGTTGGTAATCTTCAAAATATAATGTTTTCAACAATTCACCTTTCCTATCAAAGTATTCTATCATTCTTGGTCTCAGCAACTTGTCAGTAAAACCAATTCTTTTTGTATAACCAGAATTTTTATACTTTGGTATTGAAACAAGTTTATAGCAAATCTCTCCTTCATATTCTTCCTCTCCAATAAACTTCCATTC
This sequence comes from uncultured Pelagibacteraceae bacterium, assembly GCA_902565955.1. Taxonomy (GTDB): domain Bacteria; phylum Pseudomonadota; class Alphaproteobacteria; order Pelagibacterales; family AG-422-B15; genus CACNXQ01. Next base: position 2,053 of record CACFGR010000007.1, read on the forward strand.
ATACTTTCTATAATCATTCCCAGAGAAGTCTTCAAAAGCTATTTCACTACCCATAAAAGATCCTGATTTATTACTAGATGAGATCCTTTTCACTCTACCTAAAGCAGGCAAATACAACCATTGATCATCATCATCATTTACATGAGTGTGTGAAAGCATTACCGTTCCTTCAACATCCTTAGGTTTATTAAAAAATATTATAGATTTATCCCCATCATTGGGATCATCATTCTCTAGTGTTTTTCCTGAAATCTCCCTTATCACTTCATTTCCTTTTGGATCAACAAGTATCATCAGTTGGTCAGACTCACTATCAACATAACCACGGGTACTTTCATAAGACTCTTTTGCAATTCTCAAACCTTTTTCAAAATTGTCCTCACTTAAAAGGTTGGTATTAACAGAAATCAAAAAAATTAAGATTAATAAGCATTTATACATAATTTAATTATATCACATTCTTTCTTCTAAATATTAACAATAATGCAGGCAATAAAAATAGATCAATAATTAGTGCGATGAGAATAATGAGTGCGCACATACCGCCAAGAATAAAATTTGTTTGAAAACTAGACTGTAGTAGGAATGCAAAGCCACTAAATAAACATATTGATGCAACAATAATAGGAAAACCTACGTACTTGAAACAATATTGGATTGCGTCAGAAGCATTTAAGTTAAGTGACTCAGCCTTTTTATATTTGGATAGAAAGTGTATTGTTGCATCTACGACTAGTCCTAAAGATACTAAAATAGATAAAGTATGACTAAAAGTTACGATGTTTGTAAAAATTGCAAGTATTCCATAAGACAGAATAAACGGCACAACATTTGGAACTATACTAATTAACCCCAACTTTAGACTTCTAAGTGTAATTCCAATAACAATTACGATGAATGAAAATGAGAATAAAAGCCCTCTCATTAGGCCATTCGTATTTTCTTGGTACACATATGGCATCATTATAGGTATACCAACTACCCCATCCGTTTGATACCCTTGAAGATTATTTCTAATCCATTCATCAGTTCTTTCGTTAAATTCTATGGACTCTTTTGAAGTAGCCATATTAAGTCTAATCAGTAATCTTGACTCTGATTTGTCTGCAGTCATTTGATTTTTTAAATCCATTCCATATGGCACAGAAAATTCATACATGAGAAGATATTGAGCATTAAGAGGCTTATTATCTGGGATTGAATAAAACTCATTATTTCCTCCATTCATATTTTTATTTAATGTTTTAATAATGTCGGAAACAGTGGTTACAGTAACAACTTCATCTTGTGTTTCAAGCCATCTGGCAAACTCATCAATTTTTTTCAGATATTCAGGACTTGTTATTCCATCTGTTTCTTCTGATGATAAGTTTGCAAATATAAAAAAGGAGCTGCCAAATTCATCATTGACAATATTTTTTACCTCAACCCAGTCATCTACTCTGTCAAAATAACTATCAAAATCATCATCGAAATAGAGGTTAGGAATGAAATTAATAAGTAATAAGGAGGCAAGCCCTATAAAAGTAATTATATAAAGTTTAAATCTATAAATTAGATCACCCAATTTACTCAGAGCATTTAGTACCACTGAGGATTTTCCATCGGTCTTGATGGGCATAAGCATAAAAATTATTGGTAGTATTGTTACAGATAAAATAAAGCTGAAAGTAGATCCGATAACAACAGTATTTGCCATTTCACTAAAAGCAGGAATTTTTCCGAAATTGACTCCTGCCACTCCAACTGCAGTAGTAAAGCTTGTAAGAAATACTGGAGTAAAATTAATTTTCATACTTTCGACAATTGATTTTTTCTTATCCATTCCTTCATTCATATTTGTTAATGCAATAGACAAAATATGAATGGCATGCGCTAAGGCTATAGTAAGAATCAAAATAGGTGCAATAATCAATGGCGGCTGCGCTTCAAAACCAAGCCATCCGGCCATTCCCATTGACGGTAGAATAGATAAAAAAATCACAATTAATGAAATTGCTGAAGCCGTAATAGATCTTAATAATATGTATGACAGAATAATAATAAGTGCCAAAAATCCCGGGTACATTGAAGTTGCATCTGATCTTGCTGTTGTTTGAAAGTTATTTGAATACATTGCTGAACCAGCAACTGTTACGAAAATATCTGGATATTTGGAATTGAAATACGCTTTTTGCTCATTGGCAAATTCGATCGGATCTTCAAAACCTATATCTTCAGGTACATCAAGACTTATATTTATGAATGATACTCTACCACTTTCAGACAATATGAAATTTACTATAGTTCTTTCTTGAAGCGCTAAAGATTTCAATTCCTGAAGACTGTTTTCATCCATCAAGTCAGTACCGCTTATGAAGTCAGATATATTAATGTCATCACCATCTACGGTCGTATACTGAAAATTTGTTAATGAACTTACTCTTGAAGAAAAAGGTGTTTGCCAAGACACTTCAGTTAATTCATGTATTAATTGAATGACATCTTTTTGAAAAATATCGCCGTTGTTTGGTTTAATTACGAATGACAATGTGTCTATCATTCCATATTTTTCTTCTAGATTTAGAATATCTTGGTAATTTGGCTGGCCGCTCTCAACAAAACCTCTATATCCTGATGGTGCTTCCAAAAATCGAGCTCCAGCAGTTGCAACCAAAACTAGTAATAAAATAGCAATAAGCGTCTTAATTCTGTGGTCCAAAATACTGACTGTGTATTTTTCTATTATTGCTTCAAAATTCATAAGTTTAGATCTATATGTAAAGTAATATAAGACAATGAATATAAAAGAAAATAAACAAATATTACTTATTTCGCCGAGAGGCTTTTGTGCCGGGGTTACACGAGCAATAGATACAGTAGTCGAAGTTTTAGAAAAGTTTGGACCTCCCGTTTACGTTAAACATGAAATTGTTCATAACAAGCATGTAATTGATGATCTAAAAGCAAAAGGCGCAATATTCATTGAGGATATCAACGATGCTCCTAGTGATAAACCACTGGTTTTTTCAGCTCACGGTGTAGCAAAAAATATTTTAGATACGGCCAAACAAATGAATAAATATGTAGTTGATGCAACTTGTCCATTGGTTACAAAAGTTCATGTTCAAGCAATAAAATTTTACAATCTAAATTACAAAATAATTTTAATTGGTCATAAAAATCATCCAGAGGTAGAGGGAACACTTGGTCAATTACCCGCGGGCGCAATTGTGTTAATAGAAAATGTAGATGATATTCAAAATTTGAAGTTTGAAAATGAAGATAAACTTGCATATGTAACTCAAACAACACTATCTGTTGATGATACGAAGGAAATTATCGATGCCCTAAAGAAAAGGTTTCCTCATATAAAATCATCGCCTAAAGAAGATATTTGTTATGCAACAACAAATAGGCAGAATGCCATTAAAGACTATGCTCATGAATGCGACTCTTTCATTGTTGTAGGATCAAAAAATTCATCAAATTCAAATCGTTTAGTTGAAGTAGCAAAAAAATCTGGATGTGATCTTTCTGTGCTATTAGAAAATGCAAGTAATTTAAATATTGATAATTATAAAAATCATCAAACTATAGGTCTTTCTTCAGGAGCCTCTGTTCCGGATATACTTGTTCAAGATGTTATTTCTAAATTTAGAGAAGCATTTGAAATTAATGTTAAAGAAGTTGGTGCAGGTGAAGAAAATATAAGTTTTAAATTACCAAGAGGAATTTAAATTGAATTTAAACAATCTTAGCTGGAAATATAGTAATCCACATATCTTGGAATTTAAAGTTGCCAGTGATGACATTGACATTCTTGGCCATGTTAACAACAAAGTATATTTGAACTGGTGTGAACATGTCAGCTGGGATCATTCTGCAAAATTAGGTATAACTCCTGATACTTATAAAAAAAATCAATGTGCATGTGTTGTTATTAGGAGTGAAAATAATTTTTCTGGATCACTTTTCATTGATGATAAAATTGCAATTTCAACATGGATTACTAAAACTGATAAAAAAATTAGATTGAGTAGATTTTTTCAAATAATAAATATTACAAAAAATCAAACTGTCTTTACATCAAATGTTGACTATGCGTGTGTGAGTCTTATTAATTTTAAGCCAGTAAGAATGCCGGAAATTTATAAAAATAGTTATGAAGTTACTTGTGATGTTTAAGTTAAGAAATGTAACTATAGAGGATATAAAAGATATCATTTTGATTAATGAAGATGCCATTCCTGCTGTGAACTCCGTATCATATGAAGAGTTTTTAAATTTTTATGAAAAAAAAACTTATTTTAAAGTTGCTATCAACAGTGATAAAAATATTTGTGGGTTTTTACTTGTTTTGCCTTCAGGCCTTGATTATCAGAGTTTAAATTATAAGTGGTTTACTGAAAGATATGGTGATTTTGCGTACATAGATAGAATTGCTATATCGAGTAAATATAGAGGATTGGGTATAGGTAAAAGTCTGTATCTCGATCTCGAAAGATCACTAGATGAATATAATATGATTGCATGCGAATTTAACATAGAACCACCAAATCCAATCTCTAAAAAATTTCATGAAAGTTTAAATTATAAGAATGTAGGCTTTCAGTTTACTGAAAATAATACAAAAAAAGTTTCATTAATGGTTAAAAATATCTAATGAGTACTAATTTCGTAGATGTACTAGTAATTGGTGGAGGGGTTATTGGATTAGCAATAGCTAAAAATTTTGCTGCTAAAGGTTATGAAGTCATTGTATTGGAGAAAGAAAATACTTTTGGTTCTGTTACTAGTTCAAGAAACAGCGGAGTCATTCATGCAGGTGTTTATTATGACAAGGACTCAATGAAGGCTAAATTTTGTGCCGATGGAAATCGTAGAATGTATGAATATTGTCAAAAATTTAATGTGCCTCACATTAATACAGGAAAGTTCATTGTCGCAACATCTCCCAATGAAATTCCCAAACTCGAGGAAATTTTTTCCAAAGCAGAATATAATGGCGTTGAAGGAATAGAAAGAGTAACAGGAAATTACGTTACCAGCAAAGAGCCTTTAGTGGAATGTATTGAGGCATTATTCGTGCCATCATCAGGCATTGTTGATCAAAACTCTCTCATGAGGTCTTATCTTGGTGAATTGGAGGAAAGCTCCGGCAATATTGTTTTTAATTCACAATTCTTACGTTCTGAAATTCATGGTGATAAATACTGTTCTACTTTGCTAAGTGATGGAGAAGAAATAATCATAGAATCGTCAGTCATAATAAATGCTGCTGGTCTAAATGCTGAAAATATTGCAAATAATATTCTACCCTTAGATAAAAAATATATTCCCAAGACATATTTCGCAAAAGGTAACTATTTCGAAACGGGAAAAGACCTAAAGATTCGACATCTAATTTACCCAATACCAAATGATGCAAGTCTTGGCTTGCATTTGGGATTAGATTTAGGAATGCAAGTTAGATTTGGACCTGATGTTGAATGGGTAGATGAAATTGATTATGAAGTGAAAAAAGATAGACAAGTTTTGTTTCATAATGATGTTATAAAATATATTCCCTCAATCAAAATTGAAGATCTTAAAGCTGGATATTCAGGTGTAAGACCAAAACTTAAGAATAAAGGTGAGGGTAAAAGTGACTTTTTAATTCAAGGAGAAGAGACACATGGTATTAAAAATCTTGTTAACTTATTTGGAATGGAATCTCCCGGGTTGACTTCTTCACTTGTTATCGGAGAATACGTTACCAATATGATAAATTAAAAAAGGAACTCTTTCCTTTGTGAATTTGATATATAAGACTTCATCTTCATCATAGCACCTTTTTCTATCTGTCTTACACGTTCTTTGGAAATTTTTAACTCCTTACCTAATATATCTAATGTCTTAACTTCCTCTGAAAGGTGTCTATCCTTGATTATTTTTACTTCCCTTTCATCAAGTATCTCTAAAGTTTGTTTTATTAAGTCTTTTTTGAAATTTACTTGATCCTTTTCAAATACCTTATCATCAGGTCTTGCATCTTCATCCTCAATGAGTTCCATAAACTCACTTTCACTTTCGTCATTAATTTTATGGTTGAGAGAACTATCGTTTTGACTAATTCTGCTATCCATTTTTATAACATCAGAAGTTGAAATATTTAAATCATTAGCGATGCCTTGCGCAGTACGAAAATCAATTGATCCATGTTCCGTCTGATGAATTTTCTGTTTTAATTTTCTGAGACTAAAAAATAGACTTTTTTGTTTTGAGGTAGTTGCAATTCTTACTAATGACCAATTTTTTAGAACGAAGTCTTGAATTGAAGCCCTGATCCACCATCCAGCATAAGTTGAAAATCTAACTTCTTTGTCCAATTCAAATCTTTCTGCAGCTTTCATAAGACCTATATTTCCCTCTTGAATAAGGTCACTTAAATTAAGACCGTAGTTCTTATACTTGACAGCAAAAGCAATAACCAATCTTATGTGAGATTGAGTTAGTTCGTGTAATGCCTTTTCATCTTTGTTTTTGATCCATTTTTTTGCTAAAACCTTTTCATGATTCTCTTCAAGTAAAGGAATAGACATGGCTTTTTTAACAAAAGACTTCATTTCATTTGTATCATCAAAACTTGACATGAATGAAAAATACAAATTCAATGTAAAAAGACAATTTGAATCTTCAATTTTGAGGGTATAAAAACTGCCAATGTGGCTTAATTTAATATGAAAGACATTGTAAAATATGAAGATTTTGAAAAAATTGAGATCTTAGTAGGCACTATTTTAGAAGTAAAAACAAACGAAAAGGCGAGAAAACCAGCTTATGTGCTGAAAATAGATTTTGGAGAAAAAGTTGGTATTAAACAAAGTTCAGCTCAAATAACAAACTATTCAATTGAAGAGCTTCTTCATAAACAAATTATTGCAATATGTAATTTTGAGAAAAAAAATATCGCAGGTATTGAGTCAGAGGTATTAATTCTAGGCGCAATAAATGAAAATAAAGAGGTGATCTTGCTGCATCCACAACAAAAAGTAGATAATGGATCTAACGTTTGCTGAATTATATTGGCGCGCTCGAGATGATTCGAACATCCGACCCCAGGATTAGGAATCCTGTGCTCTATCCTGCTGAGCTACGAGCGCATAATTAAAGATTTTTTCAAAAAAAAAATAATTTTTATTTTATTTTAACTAAAATAAATAAAAAAAAATAAATTTTTGTTACGATAAAAAAATCTAATAACTATAAGTATTTAAATACATTTACTAACAATTTAAAATACATAGAAAAAAAAATTTAAAATCTAAAAAATTCAAAAAACAGCGAAAAATTGACAGTTTTTTATAAAAGTTTAATCATTGTATTAGAACGAATCAATTTTGATTCATCTACTAACCTCTAACTAAACCCAAACGGGGGGAGATAATTATGGAGGAACTAAAAGTGATCTTTGCGAAAGCAAGGAAAAAAGCTAAGAAAAAAGCAGCGCCAAAGAAAAAACGTAAAGCTGCTAAAAGGAAGCCAGCTAAGAAAAAAGCAGCTCCTAAAAAGAAAAAGCGTAAAGCAGCTAAAAGGAAGCCAGCTAAGAAAAAAGCTGCTCCTAAAAAGAAAAAAAGGAAAGCCGCTAAGAAAAAAGCCGCTCCTAAAAAGAAAAAGAAAGCTGCTAGAAGGAAAAAAAGAAGATAATTAGCATTGATTAATCAATGCTTTTTTTTTGCGCCCTTAGTTCAACAAACTAGGGGCGTTTTTTAATTTATCTCTACCAAGAATCTTATCAACTTTTTTTATTGCATTTTCCTCAGTGATTTTAAGTCCAGCAATAACTTCTCTTAAAAATCGATCATAAGATAATTCAAAAAGCTGACGCTCACTATATGATTGCTCTATTTGATTATTAGCTCTATTGAGATCTCGAACAACTTCAGCAATCTGTTCAATATCACCTGAGTTAATTTTAAGGTCATATTCCTGAGCCCTTCTACTCCACATTGTTCTCTTTATTTTTGGCTTTTGAGAAAGGATTTTTAATACAGTTTGAATTTTAGATGGTTTTGATACTTTTCTTAAATTAAGAGACTTAGCCTTTTCAACCGGAACTCTCAAAATTAATTTATCTCGTACAAACTCTATCACATACATTTCCAGTTTTTGTCCTACAACTTCTCTTTTTTCAATATCTATAACCTGGCCCACGCCGTGTGTTGGATAAACAACATGATCCTTTGTATTAAAAATTTTTTTAACTTTTTTTTCTTTAATAGTTTTAATTTCTAAAAACTTTTTAACTTTTTTCGCTTGATAATGAGCAGGATTTATAATTCGATTATTAACTTTTTTGTCGGATTGTGTAGGAAGTTTAGGTTCTACAAATTTCTTTACTACTTTTGTCTTTTTAATAACTTTTTTTACTTGTTTCTTTTTTGGATTCTTCTTTTCTGAGGTTTTCTTTTTTACAACTTTAGTTTTTTTCTTTACAGTTTTCTTTTTCAGAATTTTCTTTTTGGCGACTTTACTGACTTTTTTCTTTTTTTTCATAGAATTACCTAACCTCCAGATTTTTCGGAAAAATATTTATCATATTTATTTTCTTCACTCTCATACATTCTTGCATCACTTGGAGAGTCTTTCTTAATAGTAATGTTTGGCCATATTTCTGAATACTTTTGATTCACTTCTAACCATTTTTCATCTGTATCATCTGTATCAGAGATAATTGCATCAACAGGACACTCTGGCTCACACACACCACAATCAATGCATTCATCAGGATTAATTACTAACATATTTTCACCTTCGTAGAAACAATCAACCGGACATACCTCCACGCAATCAGTATATTTGCATTTTATGCATTTTTCATTAACTAGGTAGGTCATTTTAAACTATTGTGAGAGTTTTTTCTTTATTTCACCAACTTTAAAGTCATCGATATATAGAAGACCAGATATTTTACGTACTAAAGCATTTTCATAATCATCAATTCTGCCGTCTGCAATTACAATCTTCCATATCATTTCAATTATCATTATTTTTTCATCGTCATTTAGTAAGCTATTAATTTTTGATGTAAATTGGTGAATATCATTTGCGTTATCAACAAGTTCATAAGAAGCCTCAAAAAGTTTATTTAATTTATCGTTATCTAAATTATAAAAATTTCCAAGCAATTTTAATATCTCATCTTTTTCAATCTCATCAAATTCGCCATCATGCAGAGCGGTAGTAACCATCAACGATGCAACAGCTAATTGTGATGCCTCAAACTCTTCTTTTTTTACATCTTTATTATCTGATATTAGCGTTTTGAATTTATCTAGCATAATAACCTATTTGTATATTAGAATTCAAAGAGTACTATATCTGGTGTCCACTATAGAACAAAAGGTGTAGATTATATGTCCGAATCACCAACTTGGAATGTTCTTTAAATATTCTAATTTTTTTTATTTCTAATTAACTATATATATCACTTAATCAAAATTTAAAAGTTTCAATAAAAATGACTAATAAATCAAATAATGGCTTTAATACTTGGCAAAAAAGTTTCGAAAAAGAAACTAAGAAAAATCTTAGTGATGCAAAATCAGAGACTGATGAAGGAATAGATATTAAGCCAGTATACACTAAAGACGACCTAGAAAACTTTTCATTTGTCGAGAATAACTCTCTTCCAGGCCAATGGCCTTATACGAGAGGCCCAAAAGCATCAATGTATACAAATAGACCTTGGACGATTAGGCAGTATGCAGGATTTTCAACGGCTGAAGAGTCGAATGAATTCTATAAAAAAAATTTAGAGTCTGGTCAAAAGGGTCTATCAGTTGCTTTTGATTTGCCAACCCATAGAGGGTATGACTCAGATGATGATTTAGTAATGGGGGATGTGGGCAAAGCTGGTGTAGCAATAGATACTGTTGAAGATATGAAAATTCTTTTTAATAATATTCCTTTAGATCAAATGTCTGTATCAATGACTATGAATGGTGCTGTATTACCAGTACTTGCATCATTTATTGTTGCTGGAGAAGAACAGGGCGTTGATAGAAGTTTACTATCAGGGACAATTCAAAACGATATTTTAAAAGAGTTTATGGTGAGAAATACATACATATATCCACCTGAGCCATCAATGAAGATTGTTGCCGACATAATAGAATTTACTTCAAAGGAGATGCCTAAGTTTAATTCTATTTCAATTTCTGGTTACCATATGCAAGAAGCAGGTGCTGATAATGTTCTTGAATTAGCTTACACTTTAGCCGATGGAATGGAATATGTGAGAGCAGCAATGTCAAAGGGTCTTGATGTTGATGATTTTGCACCAAGGCTCTCTTTCTTTTTTGCAATCGGAACAGACTTTTTTATGGAGATTGCTAAACTCAGAGCCGCAAGAACATTGTGGGCCAAGATCATGAAAGATTTTGGAGCTAAAAAGGAAAGATCTCTTATTTTAAGAACACACTGTCAAACATCTGGTGTATCCTTAACTGAGAAAGACCCTTATAATAACATTATAAGAACATCTTATGAGGCTTTGTCCGCTATACTTGGAGGAACACAAAGTTTACACACAAACTCTTTCGATGAAGCAATTGCTTTACCAACAGACGAGTCTGCAAGAATTGCCAGAAATACCCAATTGATTCTTCAAAATGAAACTGGTGTAACAAAAACGGTTGATCCTCTTGCGGGGTCATATTTCGTTGAGAACCTAACTGATGAATTATCAAAAAAAGCTTGGGATATTATTACAGAAATTGAAGAATTAGGTGGAATGACCAAAGCTGTTAAAGCGGGGGTTCCTAAATTAAAAATTGAAGAGTCTGCAACTAAGAAGCAAGCTAAAGTTGATAGTGGATCCAGAGTTGTGGTTGGAGTAAATAAATATAAAAACCCAAAAGAACCTTCAGTTGATGTAAGAGTTATTGATAATAATCGTGTTCGAGATGATCAAATAAAGAAAATTCAATCAGTAAAAGATTCTCGAGAAACAAAAGCTGTTGAGAAAGCTCTTGAAAATGTAACAAATGCTGCCAAAGATGAAAAAAATCTTTTAATACCTTGCATTGAAGCTATTAAATTAAGAGCAACTGTTGGAGAAGTCTCGAAAGCTTTAGAGCAAGTATATGGAAGACATTTTGCAAAAAGCTTAAGTGTTTCAGGAGTATATGGTAAACATTTTGAGGGTGATAAGGATTTTATGAACGTTGAAAAAAAGGTTATTGATTTCGAAAATACAAATGGCAGAAGACCACGTGTTCTTGTGGTTAAAATTGGTCAAGATGGCCACGATAGGGGGGCAAAAATCGTTGCAACTTCATTTGCTGACATGGGATTTGATGTTGATATGGGCCCGCTGTTTCAATCTCCTAAAGACGTTGCTAAGGATGCAATTGAAAATGATGTTCATGCAATTGGTGTTTCAACGCTTGCGGCTGGTCACAAAACTCTTGTGCCCGAGCTTATGAAGGCTTTAAGTAATATTGATCCTAAATCAAAAATAATTGTCTTTGTTGGGGGTATAATTCCTGAACAAGATTATGAATTTCTATATAAAAATAATGTATCTGCTATTTTTGGACCTGGCTCTAATATCATAGAGTGTGCTGAAAAAGTTATTGATTTGATATCAGATAACTTAAGCAAAGAATAGTTAATGGAATTAATTGAAAATATTCAAAAAGGAGAACGAGCTGCCATTGCTAAAGCTATTACTTTAGTTGAGTCTTCAAAGGACTCTGATCAACAAATAAGTAGACAGCTGATTTCAGAACTAATTAAGAAGCCAGGCAAATCAATAAGAATAGGTTTCTCTGGCCCGCCAGGAGTTGGAAAGTCAACATTTATTGAGTCCTTTGGAAGTTACTTAGTAACTCAAAATTATAAGTTAGGTATTTTAGCTATTGATCCATCCTCACAAATTACTGGGGGATCAATATTAGGAGATAAAACTCGAATGGTAGAGATATCGAAAAATCCAAATACTTTTATCAGATCTACACCATCAAGAGGCGCTTTAGGTGGTATCTCTATGGGAACACGCGAAGCATCCATCATACTAGATGCTGCAGGTTATGATTTTATTTTTATTGAAACGGTTGGGGTAGGACAATCAGAAATTGTTGCAAGCAACTTAGTTGATATATTCACTCTTATTGTTGGTCCTGGTTCTGGCGATGAGTTGCAAGGAATAAAGAAAGGTATTACTGAGTATGCGGATATATTTATAGTTAATAAAAATGATGGTGAGTTGAAAATTGAAGCTTCAAAAACCGCTGCTGACTATAAATCAGCTCTAAGTTATTATAAGAAATTAGATGAGCTAGAAAAGCAAGTATTATTAGTATCTGCAATCAAGCAAACTGGGATGGAGGACGTAATTAAAACAATTAATCAGATAGTTGATCAAAATAAGCAAAAAGGGATATTTGAAGAAAGACGGGCTGATCAACTTGAATACTGGATCGAAGAGGAGGTAAAAAATATTATTGCTTCAGATATAACAAAACGACTATCAAGTAAGGGAAATATTTCAAAATACTCTGAAAAAGTAATGAAAAACGAAATATCTATGTATGAAGCAGTTGAAACAATTACAAAAGATACTCTCAAGTAATAATCATATTGACAATAATTACCAAAAACTTTACTTAAACTTACTATGACAAAAGCATGTGATCTATCAGGAAAAAAAGTACAATTCGGCAATAATGTCAGCAAAGCTAATAATAAGACAAGAAGAAAATTTAATGTTAATCTTCAATCAGTGACATTTAAAAGTGAGATTTTAAATAAGAATATAAGATTTTCCGTAGCTACTTCATCGATCAGAACAGTTTCCAAGTTCGGTGGTATTGATGAGTTTTTGACCAAGACTAAAAGTAAGAAATTGTCACAAAAAGCAAAGAGAGTACAACGTGCTATGAATAATGCACAAAAAAAAGCTAGCTAATTAATAGTTCGACGATTTAAATTATTTTCATTTTCTTCAAAAAGATCTACTAATTGCTCAGTCATTACGTCAGCTAATTGCTCAGCATCAACAATGGTAACTGCTCTTTTGTAATATCTTGTTACATCGTGACCAATTCCAACAGCAAGTAATTGTATCGAAGACTTGGACTCTATCCAATTTATTACACCTCGAAGATGTTTTTCTAAATAATTACCTGTATTTACTGATAAAGTACTATCATCAACAGGCGCACCATCGGAGATAACCATTAATATTTTTCTTGCCTCATATCTTGCCTGAAGCCTTTTATGCGCCCATAACAATGCTTCCCCATCAATATTCTCTTTTAAAAGCCCTTCACGCATCATTAATCCAAGATTTTTCTTTGACCTTCTCCATGGCTCATCTGCCGCTTTATAAATTATATGCCTTAAATCATTTAATCTTCCAGGAGATGGAATTTTTTTATTTTGCATCCAATGTTCTCTGCTCTTGCCACCCTTCCACGCTTTAGTAGTAAAACCAAGAATCTCAACTTTTACACCACACCTTTCAAGTGTTCTTGCAAGAATATCGGCGCTCATCGCTGCAACTGTTATAGGGCGACCTCTCATAGAACCTGAGTTATCTATAAGTAATGAAACTACAGTATCTTTAAAATCTGTATCTTTTTCTTTTTTAAATGAAAGTGAATGGTATGGATCCATAATTATTCTTGTAAGTCTGGAGGTATCAAGTAATCCCTCCTCAAGATCAAAATCCCAACTTCGATTTTGTTTAGCCAATAGTTTTCTTTGTAGCCTGTTGGCTAATCTTGAAATTATCATTTGATAAGCTTTTAATTGTTGATCGAGATAAGCTCTTAATCTGTTTAGCTCTTCATCCTCACAGATATGTTTTGCAGTAATGACTTCATCAAATTCTTCAGTATAAATCTCATATTCATTGAGTATTTTTTCTATTGAATTTTCCGCTTTGTATTGGGGAGTTGCGTTTTCAGTATTACCTTCATCCACTTCACTTAATTCGTCGTCCTCTTGCTGATCAATATTCATCTCTGTTTCATCATAACCTACCTCTTCCTCAGATTGAGTAGACTCTTCATCACTAAAGGAAGACTGATTTTCCATTTCATTGACCTCGTTGTTTTCTAGTTGATCAATATTTTGATTTTCTTCTTCTTTGTCGTCTTTATCATCACTATTTTCATTATCATAATAGTCTAGCTCTTTTATTAGTTCGTTCACATTTTCAGCAAATAGTTTTTGATCATGTATATTTTTTAAAAGTTGATCAGATGAGACACTAATTTTATTATTCAACCATTTTTTCCAAAGATTAAGGGCATTATTTGAGTTAGAGGGAAGATAATCAGGATTAATTTTATTTCTTAAATATAAATCTATTGCGTCTTCAATATTTAAATCTGACTGCTTTGTAACAGTGTCTAAGTTCTTATCTCTAAATTTTTGCTCATAGAGTGTCTTTAAATTAGATTTAACCCCTCGCATTAACTTACTTCCTATAAGCTGGACTCGAGTATTTTCTAAAACTTCGTATATTTTTCTATTTTTTTCACCAGAAGGTTCAAATTGTATGTAGGTTTCTTTATTATGATACTTGTACTTGAGAGCCTCATTGTCAGCATGCCCGCGTAATTGATTTAAATTTTTTAAATCCTCATTGTTATCAATTTTAGGTAGTACAATTTTATTATCAGTTGACGTTAGATTGTCTTCAAATACTACGTCAATCTCCTTGTCCTCAGCTATTGCACGAGTAGTGGATGATATAGCTTTTTTGATATCCTCTAAAAAGTCTTCTTTCACTAAACCAAATCAAATTTGTTTGCTTCAGTTGTAACTTCATCACCGAAGCAGCGTTGATAATACTCCGCAATGATCTGCCTCTCACTTTCATCACACTTATTTAAAAAAGTAAGTTTAAATGCGGCAGAATAATTGTGATCAAATATTTCAGAATTTTGAGCCCAAGTAAGAACCGTTCTTGGACTCATCACTGTAGATATATCACCATTTGCAAGACCTTTTCTGGATAAGTCAGCTACCTTTATCATTAATTCAATTATCTCTTCCTTTTCAGGATTATTAAATGAGGGAACTTTAGAGAGCATTATCTTTTTTTCTTGTTCAAGATCTAAATAGTTAAGAGTAGTAACTATACTCCACCTATCCATCTGCCCTTGGTTTATTTGCTGTGTACCATGATAAAGTCCTGTTGTGTCTCCTAATCCAACAGTGTTCGTAGTAGCAAATAATCTAAAATATGGATTCGGCGTTAAAACTCTGTTCTTATCTAATAATGTAAATTTACCCTCCGACTCTAATACCCTTTGAATGACAAACATTACATCTGGTCTTCCAGCATCATATTCGTCAAATACTAAAGCTGTAGGTGTTTGTAATGACCAAGGTAAAATTCCATCCTGAAATTCTGTAACTTGTTTGCCATCATTTAATACAATGGCATCTTTACCAATTAAATCGATTCTACTTATATGACTATCAAGATTGACTCTTACGCAAGGCCAATTAAGTCGAGCAGCAATTTGTTCAATATGTGTTGATTTCCCAGTGCCATGTAATCCTTGAACCATAACCCTTCTATTGTATTTAAATCCAGAGAGTATTGCCATGGTAGTTGCTTTATCAAAACAATAGTTGGAATCAATTTCAGGAACATAATCTGATTTCTCTGAAAAACCCTCAACATGAAGATCTGTATCAAATCCAAAAGCTTGATTAACAGATATGGATATATCTGGTTTACTTTGCATTAGGTTTTCTGTTGCTGTCATATTGTTCCTTTATTATTTTATAGGCCTCTAAAACCTTAGTTAATTTTTCTTTATTGTTTTCATTGTTTCCAACTGTATCAGGGTGTAATTCTTTTACAATCTTTTTGAATTTGGACTTAATTTCATTGAGTGAACTTTCCTTATTATCTATTCCTAAAGTGGCAAGAGCATTTAAATACTTAGAACTATAATAACTAGGATGTACCAGCATATTTTCAAGATTATTCATACCTTGAAACATTCGCTCAGATATTTTAGAGATTTTTTCAAAGTAACTACTGTCATTTGATCCTATTTGCTTTGTTTTTCTGTGGCCAATTATGTCATTTTCGATAAATGTCTCAATTTCATCAGCAGACATATCTGAAAAATAATTCCATTTTTTGTTATATTCCCTAATATGCTCTAGGCAGAACCATATGTACTTTCCTAAATCTTTAGGAGAAGAAGGAGCACGATACTCACCTTCTCCTTCACACCCCTCAAAATGACATTTTCTATTATTCATATTGTCTTTTCATATGTTAGATTACATATATATACATGACTCTTGAAGAATCTATAAATAAGAAAATTAACGATCAACTAAAACCATCATTTTTTAAAATATTTAACTTTTCTGACCAACATAAAAATCATTATGCAGGTGAAAATAAAGATACCTCACATATTAAGATTATTATCGTATCAGAAATTTTTGATGGACATTCTAGAATTGAAAGAGAGAGAATTGTTCATAATATTCTTAAAGAAGAAATATTAACAGAAATACACTCAATTAGATTAAAACTTTACATTCAATCTGAGTATCAATTAATTAAGTGATGCAATTTTTACTTGTGATATTAAATTTTTCTTGGTTTCAATTATTTCAAATTTAAAACCATAAAATTGGAATATTTGTCCTACTTTTGGAAATGATCTTGACTCATTAATTATTAAACCAGAAATTGTATTTGCATCTTCATCGGGTAAATCCCAACCAAAGCTTCTATTTATATTTCTAATCTCCGTTGATCCTTGAACTTTAATTGAGCCATCTTTATTTCTCACAATATCAGTTAAATCGATATCATGTTCATCGCTGATCTCTCCAACAATCTCTTCAATAATATCCTCAAGACTTATCATTCCATTTAACACACCGTATTCATCGACCACCATGGCTAATTTAATTTTTCTGTTTAGGTGCATTTGTAATTGATTTTTTAGAGGCGTAGTTTCTGGTACAAACCAAGTTTTAATTAATGATTTCTTAATATCCTCTCTTGAAATTTTTACAGATTTAAGTTCATTTAGCTTCCTCAACAGATTTTTTGCATGTATTAAGCCAATAATATTTTCATCATTGTCTTTCCACACAGGTATTCTTGTATAAGGACTTTCAACAACTTGGTTTATTATTTTTTCAGGATCTTCATCAATATTAACCATAAAGATATTGCTTCTGTGTACCATAATATCCTCAACAGTTGTTTCTGATAAATCTAAAATTCCAGTCACCATGTCTTTATCCATTTTAAACAATCTTCCTTCTTTATGGTGTAGATCTACAGTTCCCCTAATTTCATCAGCTACTGATAAACTTCTTGCGTTCTGGTCATGTTTAATTCCAATTATATTTAAAATAGTAAAAACGATTTTTTCCATCAGCCATGTCACCGGTGCTAAAATAGTTACAAATGGTTTTAAAAATGGACTTACTAATAGTGCCATTTTTTCTGCATTCGCAATAGCATAGCTTTTAGGAAGAATTTCTGCAAAAATCACAATTAATGCTGTCATTATGATTACGGCATAAGCAACACCTGTATTCCCAAAAATTTTGATTAATAAACTCGTAGCTAAAGCTGAAGCAAGAATATTGACTAAATTATTACCAAGTAAAATCGCTCCAATTAAGGCTTCTTTCTTATTCAATAAATCTATTGCAACATTAGAATTCTTTTTACCCTTCATGCCAAGGCCAGTTAATCTACTTCGCGTACTTGCTGTTAGTGCTGTTTCTGAACCAGAGAAAAACGCAGAAAATGCTAAAAGAACTATTATTGCTAAAAATAATACGATAATTTCAAATATCATCTAATTTATATACTTGTTTATCACGCTGTCTAATTTTCTATTTGAATATCGATTGGCTAAATAAGCTTTACCTAAATTCCTTAAAAGAATCAGATTTATATGATTATTTTTTACTTTTTTATCAGAATTCATTGTCTCTTTAAATTTTTTAAGTGATGTCTTTCTTTTAATATTGTTAGGTATTTTTGTTTTCATTTTTAATTTTTGAAAATGATCTTTTATTTTATTAATATTTTTATTTAAACTGTTCCCTTTAAGTGAAGACATATCTAGAGCCATCAAGATGCCAATAGATACAGCTTCTCCATGTGTTAATGATTTTTGGTAATTATTTATTGCTTCAATAGCATGTCCGAAAGTATGGCCTAAATTAAGTATTGCTCTTATATTTTTTTCTTTTTCATCTTTTCTTACAATTATTGCTTTATTTTTGCAAGAGTGAAAAACAGCCTCAATTAAATATTTTTTGTTAAATGTCATAAGCTTCGACTCATTATCTAAAAGCCAATTAAGGAATCTTTTATCCATAATAAGTCCATACTTAATTATTTCAGCATAGCCAGATAAAATCTCCCTTTTTGGAAGAGATTTTAATAGTGAAACATCCGAAATCACTAATTTAGGTTGGTAAAAAGTACCTATCAGATTTTTGCCTTCTTTAGTATTGACTCCTGTTTTGCCTCCTACTGCAGAGTCGACTTGCGATAATAATGTTGTAGGTATCTGAATAAAATTAATACCTCTTAAAGTGATACTTGCTGTAAAACCAACAATATCGCCAATAACACCTCCACCAAAAGCAATTAAAGTATCATTCCTATCAACCTTATATTTGAGAAGTTTAGACGTAATTAAATTAATAGTTTTAATATTTTTGTATTTCTCACCATCATTAATAATTATCTTGTTAAAACTTATTTTATTTTTTTTTAGTGAGTTCTCTAATTTTTTTCCGTAAAGCTTATAGATTAATTTATTAGTAATTATAAAAACTCGCGGATTTATTAATTTCTTTTTTATTAATGAGCCTGAGCTCAATAAAATATTATCACCAATTAATATCTTATATTCGTCTGTTCCGGTCTTTACCTCTAAAGTTTTTTTCATTATTAGATTTTTAAAGCTTCGGTAATTTCTTTAATTATTTGATATTTATTTTTTTTGCTCACATCGATTGTGAATTTAGCTTTTGAGTAATTTTTCTGCCTAATTTTATTTAATCTTTCAAATTCTGCTTTTATATTTTTATTTGATAAAAGAGGCCTTTTTTTTGACACTCTACATCTTTTTTCTAAAATATTCAAATCACATTTTAGCCATATTGAATTACATTTATTCAATATTAACTTTCTTATTTTTAAATCTTCAAAGCCACCTCCGCCTAGTGCAATAATAGAGTTTTTTTTATATAGTAATTTTAAAGTAATTTTTCTCTCAATATTTCTGAAGATACTCTCACCGCTTTCATCAAAAATTTTTGCAATTTTTTGACCCATTTCTTTTTCAATTTCTTTATCCGTGTCATAAAAATCTAAGCCTAGTTTTTTTGATAAACCTCTGCCAATAGTTGATTTACCAGAGCCCATATGGCCTAGAAAAACTATATTTTTTTTTGTTTGAGAGAGTCTTTTTTTTGACATTATTAAATGTGAATAAATTTCACAGTTTTAAAATATTCTGTTAAAAGAAATTAATATGTTTGATAAAAGCATTCGTAATAAAGTAACATTATATATCATTAGTTTATCTCTTATAAGCTCATTTTTCATTAATATTGATGTTTTGGCGGAAAGCAATTTGAGTCAAGAGCCATATGAAATTTGGCGAGAGAACAGTGTTATAAGCGAAATTGAAAGCTCTGTTGAAAAATCAAATACGCAGGAAGCAGTAAACTTAACTAATCAAACCGTAAAACAGGAAAATTTTCTATTCACTAAAGCCGATGCTATAGGTTTATATGATCCAACTAATGGTGGATTTGAAGCTAATTTATGGGATGGGTCTAATATAGAGGATATAGCATATTTAATTAATACAGCTCCTGTAGAAAGTACTAGTTCAACTCTTACGAACCTAGTAAAAAATGTAATCTTAACTACAGCAGCTCCACCCGATAAATCAAATAGTGACTCATTATCTTTTTTAAATCTTAAATCAGATTTTTTAATCTCAAGAGGTTATTATAAAAATATATCTCAATTATTTAGCTTACTAAATAGTGATGAAATAAACGATATTTTAAGTGATGGAATGATAGATAATTTACTTATCTATAATCAATACAAAAGAATTTGTAATAGCAACTCTAATTTAATATCAGAAAGATTAAGTGATTTATATTTTGCATCATTTTGCAATGCAATGTCAGCTAATAAACTAACTCTTGATCTAAATATCTCTTTAATGCGAGATGATAATAATTCTTACAATGAAGAGTATTTATCTTTATTATCTGAAATTATTTACAGTGATGAAATTAAAGCTGAAAATCTCAAAGAAATAAATCTAATTAATTTAAATTTATTACAAAAATACAATGTCGATATTGATAAATATATTTCCATAAATTCACCAATAAAATTTAAATTGTTCTACTTTTTAAATTATAAGAAGAACAACCTTAAAAAAATTTCAATTGCTGAAGAACTTGTCAAAAAAGGCTTGGTTGAACACAAATACCTTGCAGAGATTTACCAGTCCTTTGATCTGAGTAACACTAAGGACGCTGGTGAGGATAATTCAGCTTTACTAGAGCGAATTAAAATCTTTAAAGATATAAGAAAAACTTCATCTCAGGCTGAATTAGTAAATAAAATACCTGAATATGTTAGTTTATTTAGTGCGCATGGCATGTTGGATACAGCGTCTTTAATGATTTATGATAAAATAAAAATAGTTCAGCCAAAACCAGATTATATCGATAATGCATCGGGTATTTGCCTGGTCTTTATACTAAATGATGACCCAGAAAAATGTAATGAGTGGGTGAGTCAATTGAATCTCAATTCAAACACATTAGAGCTATCTAAAGCTAAGTTTTATCTTTCATTGGCGAACGGTAAAGCAATAAAAGAGACTAACTTAAATCAATTAATTGACTATGATGGTTTTTCCGATAGGCAGAAGAATATTATAGTTAAGTATTACGAACTTATTACAAATTCAAAAAAAATTAGTTATTGGAAAACTCCAAATGAATTAAATAAAGTCTCCTCAATAACTGCAAATATAAAACTTCATAATTATTTTGAGTCTCTTGAAAATCAAATAGGTGAGAAAATAATTTTACTAAACATATTGCATGGAGATGATAATTTTAATGAGAATGACGAGTTTTCGATTTTTCTTATAATAGACTCATTGTTCGAGATTAATAAAGCTTACGCACAAGACTATATATTAGAGTATTTTTCAACGTACAATTTATAGTGCCGAAAATAGAAAAATCTATTATTGAGAATTTCTTAGAATCACTGATATCTGAGAAAGGTTTAAGTAAAAATACGATTGAGTCTTATAAAAGCGATATAAATCAGTTTTTAGAAAGACAAACAACAAGCAAATCATCTGAACTAATATTTTCAAGAAAATCAATTGAAAAATATATTTCAATGATGAACGATTTAGGATTTGAGAGGTCAACAATCCTCAGGAAATTATCTTCGTTAGGACACTTTTTTGATTTTTTAGTTACTGAAAATATACTGAAAGATAATCCGATCTCGCAAATATCAATACCCAAAAAAAACTCTAAGCTACCAATTTTTTTAACAAACGATCAGGTAGATAGGCTATTAGAGACAGCTAAAAATGATGACTCTATTAAAGGGTTGAGACTATTCACTATGATAGAAATATTATATGCAACAGGAATAAGAGTTTCTGAGCTAGTTGGATTAAAATTGTCATCTTTATATGAAAAAGAAAATTTTATTTTTGTTACAGGTAAAGGAAATAAAGAAAGACTTGTGCCCGTTGATCAAAACACTTTATCCACAATAGAAAAGTATCTAAAAGTAAGAGTAGAATTTTTAAATGCAGATAAAAATGAAGACAAATGGCTTTTTCCTTCAAGAAATTCAAAGCTTGGTCATATTTCAAGGCAAAGATTTCATCAACTTTTAAAAGTATTGTGTAAAGAAGCGAATATCGATGCAAAATACGTTAGCCCCCACAAGCTAAGACATGCCTTTGCATCGCATCTACTTGCTAATGGAATGGATTTGAGATCACTACAAATGCTACTTGGGCATTCAGATATATCTACAACACAAATTTATACTCATGTTCTTAGCGATAGATTGAAAAGTACGGTGGAAGATAATCACCCATTATCCAAGGTATTCAAAGAATAATTGTAATTCAAGTTGTCCTTGAAAAGAGGATTTTATGATGATAAACCAACAAAATGAGTTTCACGCCCGTACCCTCTAACACTATAAGAATAAATAGATCTCAGTTATTTGTTCCAGGGTCAAAGCCAGATTTGTTTGAGAAAGCTTCAGCAAGCAATGCAGATATAATCTGTTTAGATCTTGAGGATGCTGTGGCACCGCAAGATAAGGAACAAGCAAAAGAAAATGTAATCAAAGCACTAAACAATCATGATTTTGGGAAAAAAACTATTTCAGTAAGAATTAATGGATTGGATACTCATTATTGTTACAGAGATGTTGTTGACTTAATGGAAAATGGTGGAGAAAGACTAGATTTAATAATGATCCCAAAAGTGGGAGTGCCAGAAGATGTTTATGCAATTGATATGCTGGTAACTCAAATAGAAGATAAGACTGAAAGAAAGAAAAAAATAGGTTTTGAACTCATTGTAGAAACTTCTATGGGAATTACTAACTTAGATAATATTTTAACAGGCAGTAAAAGAATAGAGTCCCTCCATTTTGGTTATGCTGATTATGCAGCCTCAGTAAGAATGCGTACTACAAATATTGGTGGATCAAATCAAGATTATTCAATTTTAACTGATGAAATAGATGGAGAAAGAAAAACCCACTGGAATGATATGTGGCATTATCCGATTTCAAAAATGACAACCATTGGAAGAGCACATGGGGTTAGAATTATTGATGGTCCATTTGGAGATTTTTCAGATCCTGATGGTTTTAAATCTCATGCAAAAAGAACTGCAATATTGGGATGTGAGGGAAAATGGGCTATTCATCCAAGCCAAGTTGATCTAGCAAACGAAGTGTTCACATTACCGGAAAATGAGGTTCAAAAAGCAAAAGATATAATTGAGGCTATGAAAAATGCCCAGGAGTCTGGAGCTGGTGCCGCTACTTTAAATGGAAAGCTCATAGATGCTGCATCCATACGTCAAGCAGAACAAATTATTGAGCAAACTAGGCTTATTGAAACTCTAAGTAAATAATTTTAACATAAAATGAATACCTACCTTGAGTTCGAAAAGCCAGTTCAATTACTCGATAATAAAATATTTGAACTAAGAGGTTTAAATGAAAGTGCTCCGTCAGAAAATTTACTTGATGAAATCACACAAGTTGAACAGCAGATTATAGATACCTATGAGAAAATTTACTCATCGATTACTCCTTGGCAACGGACACTTGTTGCGAGACATCCGGAGAGACCTAGAACAAAAGAGTATATTCAAAATTTAATTGAAGATTTTTTTCCTTTGTCAGGTGACCGATTTTTCTCCGATGATAAGGCAATAATTGGTGGTTTTGGAAAATTTAGAGGCAAAACAGTTCTTGTTATAGGACATGAGAAAGGTCACGATACCACCTCAAGAATAGCACATAACTTTGGTATGCCTAGACCCGAAGGATACAGGAAAGCACAACGTCTAATGAAATTAGCAGAAGATTTTGATATACCAGTAATATCGTTTGTTGACACACCCGGAGCATATCCAGGAGTTGGGGCTGAGCAAAGAGGTCAATCAGAAGCGATTGCAAAAACAACAGAATGCTGTCTATCTCTAGGTGTGCCAATCATCGCTGTTATTATTGGTGAAGGAGGATCTGGTGGAGCTGTAGCTATAGGAACTGGAAATACTGTTTTAATGTTAGAAAATTCAATTTACTCTGTAATTTCTCCAGAAGGATGTTCTTCCATTTTATGGAAAGATAATACTCGAACAATTGAAGCCGCAGCTGCACTAAAACTTACAGCTGATGATATGTTAAAAATAGATGTTATTGATAAAGTTGTGCAGGAACCAATAGGCGGTGCACATAGGAATCCACATAAAGCAATTGAGGATGTGGGCAATGAAATTGAGAAATATTTAAATTTATTATCTAATCAGCACGGAAATGATTTAAAGCACTCAAGACAAGAGAGATATCTTCAAATTGGTAGGTCTGGTTTATTTAGTGACAAGACAACTACAGCAAATTCAGTACTTAATGAAAAGTATGGAAAATCTAAACATAAAAATAAATTATCATTTTTTTCAAAAACATTATCAATCATTGTTTTAACTATATTTATAGTTTTTATTATATACTACTTATTTTAATTAATATTGCCGTGACAATGTTTGTATTTCTTCCCTGATCCACAAGGACATGGAGAGTTTCTCGAAATTTTTTCTTTTTTTATACCTTTGTTGAAGCTCGAAGGCATTTCATTATTCGTAGCATCAACATTTCTTCTAAATCTCATTCTAGAAAAAATTTTTGTAACATCTGATTTTAAGTTTAAAAGAAGACTCTCAAATAGGCCAAATGCCTCATTTTTGTATTCATTTAAGGGATCTCTTTGACCATAACCTCTTAAGCCTATAGTTGATCTTAGTTGTTCTAGATTATTAATGTGTTCTTTCCATTTATCGTCTAGTATCTTTAATAATACCATTCTTTCATTAGTATTTACTGCATCTTTAGGATGTCCAAGTGCCCTATTTTCCGAAATCTCATCAATAAGATCATACAAACTTTGTTTCAAATCACTTTGATTAACATTATCACGTTCAACAATAGACTTGAAATCAATTTCCTTGGCAAAGTATTGTAAAACTTCTGTTTGTATACCTTCTATATTCCACTGATCACTATATGATTTTTTTGGAGCATATTTATCGACAATTTCGTCTGCAATATCATACTGCATATCTCTAGCAATTTCGCTTATGTTATTGGAATTCATTAAATCTAATCTCTGATCAAAAATTGTTGCTCTTTGATCATTTAGAACATCATCAAATTTTAAAAGAGTTTTCCTAATATCAAAGTTGCGACCTTCAACTTTTTTTTGTGCTCTTTCGAGAGCCTTTGATATCCAGGCATGTTTAATTGATTCACCTTCTTTTAGACCTAGACTTTTTAACACACTATCAATCCTTTCAGATCCAAAAATTCTCATCAAATCATCCTCTAAACTTATAAAAAATTTTGTTTCACCTGGATCACCCTGTCTACCAGAACGTCCTCTTAACTGATTATCAATTCTTCTACTTTCATGTCTTTCACTCCCTATTACATAAAGACCTCCAGCTTCAATTACTTTCTGTTTTTGAATTTCTATTTTTTCTCTAAGTTTTTCTATTTCATCGCTATTAGAATTTTTTTCAATATTAAAATCAAAATTGCCACCTAGCTGAATATCAGTTCCTCTACCAGCCATATTTGTTGCTATAGTCACTGCTCCGGGCTCTCCAGCGTTTGCAACAATACTTGCTTCTTTTTCATGTTGCTTTGCATTTAAGACTTCGTGATTAATGTTAGAAGCTCTAAGTTTTTTTGAGATTATTTCGGACTTGTCTATACTGGTCGTTCCAATGAGAACAGGTTGCTGCATTTTATTGCAATTTAAAACTTGATTTACAATAGCATCATATTTTTCGTTATTTGTTCTATATATCTCGTCATCATAGTCTAATCTTGCAACTGGAGCATTAGTTGGAACTTCAAGAACAGATAGATTATATATATCTGCAAATTCTTCTGCTTCAGTAAGAGCTGTTCCAGTCATTCCTGCTAATTTATTGTAAAGTCTAAAATAATTTTGGTACGTTATCGAAGCAAGAGTTTGACTTTCATTTTGTATTTTTAAATTCTCCTTAGCTTCTATTGCTTGATGAAGACCTTCTCCATATCTTCTACCTTCCATTGTTCTGCCAGTGAATTCATCAACTATTATAACTGAACCTGATTTAACGATATAGTCTTTATCTTTTAGAAAAAGCATATTTGCTCTTAATGCCTGATTAATATGATGAACTATTGAAACATTTGCAATCTCATATAAGTTACCTTCCTTAATAATTCCTCTTTCTTTTAAAATCTTTTCAGCTTTATCATTGCCGTTATCTGTCAAATTTGCGGTTTTAGATTTTTCGTCAATTTCAAAATCATCTTTGTCTAAAAAAGGAATTATTTTGTTAACTGAGTTATATAGTGATGTTTTATCTTCTACCGCTCCAGAAATAACTAATGGAGTTCTAGACTCATCAATCAAGATACTATCTACTTCGTCGACAATACTAAAATAATGACCTCTTTGGACCATATTTTCTTTTTTTACCCTCAAGTTATCTCTTAGATAATCGAATCCAAATTCATTATTAGTTCCATAAGTAATATCACAGTTATATTGTAGTTGCCTCGACTGGGTATCAGTCAAATCATTATTAAGGCAACCGACTGTAAGCCCTAAATATTTAAATATAGACCCCATCCACTCAGAATCTCTTTTAGCGAGATAATCATTAACAGTGATAATGTGAACGCCTTTACATGTGAGAGAATTCAAAAATGCAGCAAGAGTTGAAACAAGAGTTTTGCCCTCTCCAGTTTTCATTTCAGCTATGCCACCATTATGAAGAACCATTCCTCCAATAAGTTGAACATCGTAGTGTCTTTGCCCCAACGTTCTTTTTGCGGCTTCTCTCACAAGCGCGAAGGCAGTAGGTAAACAATCGTTGATATTTTTTCCTAAAGCTAATTCAGATTTCATAGTAGAGACTCTATTTAACATTTCATCTTGACTGAGTGTTTCTATATCTGGTTCTAAGTCATTGATTATTTTGACGATACGCTTGTATTCGGCTAATTTTTTCTTATCATTTCCGGAAAAAATTGAATTTAAAATTGAACTGAGTTTAAACATTTAGCCTGATAATTACATTTTCTATTTAATTACAAGCTTTTATACATTAAATACTATCACCAATTAAGATAAAATTACGTAAATCATCCATAGAGTAATTGTGAGAGAAAAGTTAAAAAAATCCCCTTTGGCACCAAAAAGTATAAAAAAAATACATGATATCAAGGGCATTGAACTGTATGTCTATTCAGCTGGGTTATATAACAAGCAAAGATATGATTTAGCTCTATTTTATTTCAAAAATAAAACTACTGTTGCAGAGGTTTTCACAAAATCTTCTCTAAGGTCTTGTACATTAGATTGGAATGAAAAAAATTTAAGAAATAAAGAGATTCAGGCACTAATTGTAAATTCTGGAAACGCAAATACTTTTACAGGTCAATCTGGTATTAATGCTTTGACCAAAATTAGCAAGATTGTCTCTAATAAATTCAAAGTTTCAGTTAAAAAAGTATTTTTTGCCTCAACAGGTGTTATTGGAGAAAAGTTTCCTGAGCAGAAAATTATAAATACGTTAAATAAAAATAAATACAAATCTAAAAACTGGTTGCAAGCAGCTCAAGCAATTATGACAACTGATACTTTTCCAAAGGCAATTTCGGTCAAAACAAAAATTGAAAACAAAACTATTACGATCACTGGAATTACAAAAGGGTCTGGAATGATAGAGCCCAACATGGCTACAATGTTGGGATTTATTTTTATTGATTGTTTAATACCTCAAAATATTTTGCAGAAATTGTTAATTGAACTTACAGATAAGTCATTTAATCAAATAACGGTTGATGGAGATGAATCTACAAATGATACTGTAATTATGACTAGCACAAATAGTATTTTACTAAAAAAAACTATTTCAACAATTAAAGATAAGAGAATAATAAAAATAAAAAACTCTTTACTTTCTGTGTTTAAGTATTTGGCAGAACAAATTGTACGAGACGGGGAGGGTGCTACAAAATTATTAAATATAAATGTTGAAGGCGCTAAAAATTCACTTCAAGCAAAAAGAATTGCTAAATCAGTTGCAAATTCCCCACTTGTAAAAACAGCCTTTTACGGAAATGATCCAAATTGGGGTAGAATTGTAATGGCGATTGGTAAAACATATGAAAAAATAGACCCAAAAAAACTTAAGATTTATATAGGTAAGCAAATAGTTGTTGCTAATGGATCAGAGTATAAAAAATTAAATTTACAAAAATTAAAAAAATATATGGCAAGCAAAGAAATTGATTTAAAACTTGATCTTGGACATGGCAATTATTCTTACGAAACACAAACATGTGACTTTTCACACAAATATATTGATATCAATGCAGCATACAGGACATGAAGGTAGTATTTTGCTCTTCCGCAATTATTAAAAATAAATATGGCGAAATTCTCTTAATGAGTAGGAAACAAAAGGATTCCTTTATTAATTCCTGGGAGTTTCCAGGCGGAAAATTGAAAAATAATGAAAATTTTGCAGTTGCATTATTTAGGGAGCTTAAGGAAGAATTAAATATTAAAATAGATATAAGCAAATTATCAAACTATGAATTTTTTAAGCACCAGTATCGTTCATTTTTATTGATGATGTATGTATTCGAGGTAACTGAATGGACAGGAAAAATAATAAGTAAAGAAGGAGAGCTTTTGAGATGGGTATCTGCAAAGGACTTGAAGAAAGCAAAATTATTGCCAGCAAATACTAAAGTTGTTAATTATTTTTTTTAAAATAACAACCTGTTTCCTCAGTGAAAACAGAGACTATTTTATATTCCCCATATTCAATTGAAATTTCTTTTTTTTCCTCATCTTTATTGTAACCTAATAATTTAATTTGACTGAACAATTCATCGTCTGAAACCGAAGCACCAATAATACGATCATATGCTTCATCACAAAAACTACTTTTCATTTCTGATATAAAGATACAAACGCAATAGTGTTTTGCTGAAGCATTTAATCCAATGAGAGTTTCATCAGACTTTGTAATACTAGTATTCATAAAAAAAATGATGTAAATATTATTAATATGTTATAAATAGATCGAAATACTTTATGCATAATATTATTAAATTTTTAACGTATTTATCCTTTATTTTAATTTGGGTCAATCCATCATTAGCGATAATTAATCAATTACCGCATAATGACACAGTTGAATGGCCAACAGATGTATGGCCAGAAAATTTAATAGAAATTGATGACGAAGAGTTTAGTACAATTATTAATTATACTTTTTCTGATGACTCTTATGATGAATTGGGACGTACAAATGCGCTTTTAATTATTCAAGATGGAAGTATTGTTTATGAAAATTACAATTCTCCTATTACAAAAGATACAAAACTCGTCTCCTATTCAATGGCAAAAAGTTATATTGGCCTATTGGCTGGAATGATGATTGATAGGGGAATCATCTTTTCAAAAGATGAGTCAAATCTCCTACCAATTTGGGATGACAATAGAAAAAATATTTCTATAGGACATCTGCTTAATATGCAGTCAGGGCTGGACTATGTGGAAGAATATGATTTAGGCGAAAGGTCAGATACATTAGAGATGTTATTTGGGAAGGGAAGATTTGATCAAGCTAGTTTTGCATCATCTATGAAACTAAAAACCCCTCTACCAGGTATGAAATATAATTACTCGACGGGAGAAACTAATATCCTCAGTCAAATAATAAAGACAAGACTTAAAGATCAAGGAATTGACTATTTAGATTTCATTAAAAGGAATCTTATTGAAAAAATAGGTATAAATAATTCTATCTTCGAATTTGATAATTCTGGAACTTTTATAGGCGGTAGCTCGATATTTGCAAACGCTAGAGATTATGCAAGATTTGGATATTTATATCTAAGAGATGGAGTATGGGATGGGGAGAGAATTGTATCAAAAGAATGGATTGATGATACAAGAACACCAGCTAAAAACACCTACCAAATGTATAGCAATCAGTTTTGGATGCCTCATCCAGCATTTACACATGGACTTCCAAAGGATACTTACTATGCCGCAGGTTTTGGCGGGCAATATATATTGATTATCCCATCTAAGGATATGATAGTTGTTCGATTAGGTGAAACTTATATGGAAGATGATAAAGTTATTGAAAATATTTCTGAAATCATAAGTTACTTTGGTAATAGGATCTAAATTTATGAGCGACCAAATAATTATTTATTCTTCCTATAATTGTGGATATTGCGACTTAGCAAAAAAACTCCTTGATCAAAAACAAATCAAATACCAAGAAATTAACATTCAAGACGATCCCTCCCAAAGAGATATTATGTTAGAGAGAGCTAATGGAAAAAGAACCGTTCCACAAATTTTTTTTAAAGAGCTGCATATTGGTGGATTTGAAGAATTAAATAAGCTTGAGATGTCGGGCACGCTTGATAAAATTTTGAATGAAAAATAATTTAATAGCCGCCTGTCTTCAGCTTACATCCAGTTCAGATATCTATAAAAACTTAAAAGAGACAATAGATCTTTCAAATAAAGCTATTGATAAAGGCGCCTCTTTTATTTCAACACCAGAAGTTACAAATATTATCTCATTAGATAGACAAAAATTAAAAAGGTCAGTATTTCTGGAGAAGGACGATCCATTTCTTATTGAATTTACAAAAATTGCAAAGAAAAAATCAGTATGGATATTGCTTGGCTCTATTGTTATCAAAGACAATAGGAACAAATTGTATAATCGCTCCTATATAATTAACAGCAAAGGCAATATTCAATGCAAGTACGATAAAATTCATATGTTTGATGTGAAAATATCAAAAAAAGAAAGCTATAAAGAATCCAAAATCTTTAAACCAGGTAAAAAAGTTGTGGTTACTAATACTCCTTGGGGAAAAATTGGTTTATCAATTTGTTATGACTTAAGATTCCCTGAACTTTATAGAAAACAAGTGATGATGGGGGCAAAGTTAATTACTATTCCTTCAGCATTCACAACCACTACAGGTAAAGCTCACTGGCATAATCTTGTAAAAACACGAGCTATTGAAAATGGTTCTTATGTTTTAGCTCCTGCGCAATATGGAAAAAATTCATTAAAGCGCCATACCTATGGACACAGTCTAATTGTATCACCATGGGGTGAGATATTAGCTGAAAAAAAGGCAGGAAAAGGCATTATAATGGCTTGTTTGGACTTTAAAAAGCTTCATAAAATTAGAGCTAATATACCAAGTTTCAGAACACAAATATTGAAATAAACAATATAATTACAATATAGAGTTATTATGATCGTTTTTAATTTACAATGCAGTGACTGTTCTCATTCATTTGAAGGTTGGTTTGGGTCATCCAAGTCATGTGAAACACAAATCAAAAAAAAGTTAGTTCAATGTGTTTCGTGCGGGTCCTCAAATATTACTAAAGAACTTTCAAGTCCAAATGTATCCGTAAAGAAAACTAACTTAACTCCAAACGAAAAAGCACTCAGAGACTTTAGAAATAAAGTAAAAGAAGTAAACAAATTTGTTAAACAAAATTTTGAGTTTGTCGGAGACCAGTTTGCATACGAAGCAAGAAAAATTCACTATAGTAAATCTAATAAAAAGCCAGTATACGGCAACGCAACTAAAGAAGAAGTTACTGATTTAAGTGACGAGGGTATTGAGGTAACTTCTATTCCATGGATAAAAGAAGATAATTAATTTTTTTTTCCAGAAACAATAAAATTTGCATCCATTCTTTTAGACATAAACCATTCGTCTCTTAATGGATTATAATTTACACCTGTATTACTAATCACATCAAAGTTGTTTTGAATAAAAAAAGAGTAAATATCCTCAGGAGTTAAAAATTTATTCCAATCATGCGTGCCTTTTGGAAGAAATCCTAACACATATTCAGCCATAAATTTTGCAAAAATAAGGGAAAAGATAGATTTATTAATAGTTGCTATAAACATAATACCATTATCAGATACCAGGCCACTACATTCTTTAATAAAATTTTTTGGATTTTTTACATGTTCTATTACTTCCAAATTTAAAATGACGTCATACTTTTTATTTTTGTTAAGATTTTCAGCAGTTGTATTAAGATAATTAATATCTAAATTATTTTCTTCAGCATGAATTTTTGCAGTGATACAATTTTTCTCTAAAGCATCAATGCCGGTTACATCTGCACCTAACCTTGCTAATGGTTCACTCATTAGTCCGCCACCACATCCAATATCCAAAACTGAGAATCCTTTTAAAGGTGATTCATTTTTTTGGTCTATTTCATAATGATCTTTAATTGTATTGATTATATATTCGAGTCTTATGGGATTAAATTTATGCAGTGTTTTAAACTTGCCATCATGCTTCCACCATTCCTTTGCAAGGTTTTTAAACTTATCAATTTCAGTTTTATCAATCGAAGAAATGTCCATAAATCAATCATTTAACTAATACTTGATTAAAGTATCGTATTAAAGTAATCCTTGTTTTTGTTTAAAGTATTACATAGCACAATTTAATAACGAAAAGTCAAATGTCCACTATTGTTTTAAAATTTGGCGGAACATCAGTAGCTACAACTGATTTAATTGAGTCCGCAGCTAATATTGTCAAATCAGAATATGATAAAGGCAATAATATAGTTGTAGTTGTTTCCGCTATGTCTGGAGCCACTAATCAGCTAATAGAGCATGTCGATAAGATAAATTATAATGATGATAGTGAATATGATGTTGTTGTTTCATCAGGAGAGCAAGTAACAGCAGGATTAATGTCACTGGCTCTAAAAAAAATTGGTCTACCATCTCGATCTTGGCTTGGTTGGCAAGTCCCAATAATTACTAGAGGTTCGCATAGAAACTCATTTATTGATAAAGTGATACCGGACAAAATCATTAAAGATTTTGAAAACAAAAAGATAGCTGTCGTAGCTGGTTTTCAGGGTATTTCAAATGAGGGTAGAATTACGACTATTGGTCGTGGAGGTTCAGATAACACTGCAGTATTCATTGCTTCAGCAATAAAAGCTGAAAGGTGCGATATTTATACTGATGTTGATGGAGTTTATACCTCCGATCCTAAAATGACAGAAAATGTAAGAAGACTAGATAAAATTTCTTATGAAGAGATGATCGAAATGGCTTCACAAGGGGCTAAAGTTTTGCAAACAGCTTCAGTTGAGTCTGCTATGAGTAATGATGTAGACATATATGTTCGATCAACATTCAATCCGTCTGATAAGGGAACTTTAATTTCTAATGATGTGAATAATGAAAATGACAGGGCAGTAACAGGAGTTGCCTATTCTAAAGATGAGGCAAAAATAACTCTTATTGATGTGGAGGACAAACCGGGAGTTGCTGCAGAGATTTTTAATAAGCTTGCAGAGAATTCAGTTAATGTTGATATGATTGTTCAGAACAATTTTATTGAGAGAAAAATGACAAATCTTACTTTTACAATCCCAATGATAGATCTTGATAAAACATTAAAAATTTTAGAAAATTTACAAAAAAAACTTAAGATTTCAAAAGTTTTAAACGAAAAAAACCTCTCAAAAGTTTCAATTATTGGATCAGGAATGAGAAATCAGCCAGGTATAGCTGCAAAAATGTTTGAATGTTTATCAAAAAATAAAATCAATATTGAAGTAATCTCAACATCTGAAATAAAGATAAGCGTCTTAATAGATAAAGATAAAACTGAAAAGGCTGTAAATGCGCTACATGCTGTATTTCAGCTCGACCAGATATAGTGGCTAT